>DASXVU010000040.1 GCA_036504055.1 Methanomassiliicoccales archaeon
TGATTGAGAATGTCCCTTAGCTGCTCGGCGTTGTACGGAGGGAAGACCATCTTCTCCCCCTCCATACGGGAACGGACCCGAGAATCAAGCATGTCGGTGAACAGGAGGTCGTTGGAGATACCGATTATGGAGACCCTGGCATTCTTTAGGTCATCGTTGATCTTGGAAAGATAGTAAAGCACATCGTCGCCGCTCTTGTAGACCAGCTTGTCGATCTCGTCTAGCACGATAATGATCACCTGGTCCTGCAGATCCAGGTTATCTCGCAGGAGGTTGTACACCTGCATGATGCTCAGCCCGGTGAAGGGAATGCGCTGGGTGAAGTTCTGGATGAACTGGTTTCCGATGTTCTGCATGACACCGTATGGAGTGTCTACGATCTCGCAGTTCATGTAAATGAAGGTGACTTTGCTGTTCTCCCCGTCCGCCTTCTTGATCTCGTTCCCAATGTACTTGACGCAGGCGGTCTTGCCAGTCCCGGTCTTTCCGAAAATTAGTATGTTCGATGGCCTTTCCCCTTTGAGCGCGGTGACCAGAACGGAAGCGAGGGCGTTGATCTCCTCCTGACGGTGGGGCAGCACATCGGGGATATAGGACGGCCTTAGAATCTCTCGGTTATTCTTTTTGAATATCTGTTTTCTGTCCAAGTGCTTCTCGAAGACGTTGCTATCCATTGGTGATTGCCTCTGATTCGAAAGTGAAAGACGGCAGGATTACCCCAATGTTTCCTATGGAGAACCGGCCCTCAGGTGAAGGAGTAGGTGATTGTCCACTGCGGTACTTGAAACCTCTTTTTATCTTCTCCATAAGATTCGAGTAGAAATGGAGGTTCAAGCTGTTAATCTATCCTTTTCACCTGGACTTGCCCCGACCCCTTCATTTCCGGTGGAAACCTAAATCACCGGGAAAGTGGGTTCGCCGGGGTCCGGTTCTTAAGGAACTTGATACAAAAGTAATATCATCGGACCTGTCATAACCAATGAAGGAAGGGTTCTTTTGGCCGACCGCACGGAACGAAAAATCTCTGCTGCATTGTTGACGCTTAATAATCGTGTTGCAGAGGTTGAGGAATTAGCCGGCACGGCAGGATACGACATCGTCTATGAGATTCTTCAGGATAAGAGATACCCCGATCCCTCATACTTCGTTGGAAAGGGCAAACTCGAAGAGGTCAAAGAGATCCTCGGAGAGAATCCAGTGGATGTCCTGTTGATAAACGGTGAAATCGAGCCGGGGCAGCACTATATTATTGAGAATCTGCTGAAGCTCGAGGTCGTTGACCGTATCAAGATCGTCCTGAACATCTTCACAAAGAGAGCTCATAGCAAGGAATCGATGCTTCAGGTAGAGAAAGCCAAACTGAAGTATGAAATGCCGTTCCTAAAGGAATGGATCCACAATGCCAAGGCAGGTGAACATCCTGGATTCCTTGGTGGTGGAGAATATGCGATCAATACCTATTACGATCTCATACGTAAGAGGATGAAAAAGATAGATATCGAACTGAAGAGCATGAAAGAAGATCAATCTCTTCGACGACAGCAGAGAAAGAAGAAGGGATTCTATCTGGTATGTCTTGCTGGATATACCAATGCCGGAAAGTCATCATTGATGAAGAGATTGACCGGTGAAAGCGTCATCATTGAGAACAAAATGTTCTCTACATTGTCTACCACTACAAGGAAAATGGAGAATGTAAAGAAGGAGATACTCCTGACGGATACGATCGGTTTCCTGGAAAACCTTCCCCATTTCATGATCGAATCCTTCCGGAACACGATCGAGGACATTTTCAACGCCGACCTCGTTCTCCTTGTCCTAGATTCATCTGACGGAATGCCTGAGGTCATCAGGAAATTGAAAACTTCAAAAGGTATACTTCTTCCGGATATCGATCCTATCAATATCATCATTGTCCTCAACAAGACCGATCTGTTGAAGTTCGGGATGAAGGAAAGGATCGATATCGTTCGATCGGAGTTCCCTCAATCGGAGATCGTGCTTACTTCGGTAAAGGATAATTACGGATTAGATGTGCTAAGAACGAAGATACTCGAGAAATTTACCTATCCCGTCGAACTCAATTTCTCGGCACCGCAATCCGGAGGATTACAGAGCCTCCTTTCCGGAATATATGATATCTGTGATGTCGTCTCGATAGACTACGGTCCTATAACCAAAGTCTCGCTTAGATGCAAGGCAGAGGATCGGGACCGGATCGCCAAGAACGTCATGGCGCTCGAAGGTTCCGTCATTCCGAACGCCCCCTCTCCGGAAAATGCTGTTCCACCGGAAATGTAGGGGTGCCGGTTAGGAGGGCACCTTATTTCTTGATGCTGAACTCGGCCTTCTTGTCTTCCAGTTCCTTTTCGTATTTTGTGGGCAGACGCCAGGCCAGGTACTCGGTCTCATCCATGCCCTTCAGGAAGGTGGCTTTGCTCTTCTCCTGTAAATCTTTGCGGAACTGCTTCACCCTTGCTAGGTAGATCCATAGCCAGATGATGCCAATAAGCAACAGGGGCACTCCCACCATGACTAGCCAATAATCCCATGGCCCCAGATTGAGCATGTCATTCGTCGTCAATCCTATTATACCGAGGGCGCTGAGCACCAAACCCCCGATAAGAAAGAGGGAGGCCAGCAACGGCGCTCTCTCGGTTAGAAATGGCTTGGTCATGCCGGGATAGATGCGCACCAGGGTATTCAAATGTTGTTTTCTAAGTATACAAGTAACGATACCAGAGAACTCATCCAGATTGATTATTCGCATAATGGTCAAGATAGGTCTGCGGTCCTTGGTCGTCTGTGCCGGCGTCGCGTTGCTATTGCTCTCAATCCTCTCCGACCTGTCTCCGGAACGCGTCGACCTGTTCAAGGACGTGAAGGTCGGGAATGAGGGGACTGTCGAGTGCGTCGTGGTCCAATGCAATCATTCCAAGACCGGTCTGATCATCACCGCGATGGATAAGGATGGAGCAGGCGCCAGCATATTCCTTCCACCATCGGTCTTGGCAGCTCCGGTCCCGCCAGGCTCGGTCATCAAGGTGGTCCTGACACCATCCGAGGACGATCCGACCTTCATGTTCGCTTCATCCTTCGAACTGATATCGTAACGGTATGACTGCAGGATGCTGCGTAACCCTAATAACCCGTCCTCCCCTCTCGGGGGCGTAAATGTACGTCGCTTTTGATGACACGGATTCGGTAGAATCGATGTGCACGACCTATCTGGCAACCGAGGTTATCGATGCCATGCGGGACCACGATCTGATCGGCCTGCCGCGCCTGGTCCGCCTTAATCCCGCAGTACCTTGGAAGACTCGGGGGAATGCCGCGCTCAGCATGCGGTTCGGCCATGGAAAGGGCCCCTGCCAGATGGTTGGAATGATAAGGGAAGGCCCGATCTATTCATATTCAGATTGTGCACGTCCGGCTGACCCGGACCTGATAATGGACCGATGTTCCCGTTTGTTACAGAAATGGTCCCGGGTGGAGGAGGATGCCAGCCCCGGGCTGGTGGTGTCGCCGAGGAAACCCAGGTCAAAGCTCTACTGGGATGCTGTGAGGGGCATTGTGCAGAAGAGCGAGGTGGTGGAAGAGCTGGACCGCATCGGTGCCACCCGCTTCGAGATGGAGGGAGGCAGGGGGGTGATCGGCGCCACGGCGGCACTGTCCTGGAGACCCAGAGACCGCACTTACGAGGTGATCGCCTATCGGGAACGATCGCGTTGGGGCACGCCCCGGGAGGTCTCCGACGAGTCAGTAAAGGAAATGGACCGAAGGTTCCCGTCCACCTTCAACAACTATGACGACCGGGCGGGCAGGAGAGCGATCTCACCGCACACACCCTGTCCGGTGCTGTTCGGGATCAGGGGGGATGTACTGGAGGACCTGCCTCAGGCCATGGGCGCCATAGAGTCCGAGCGCGTGGACCGATGGATACTGTTCCTCTCCAACCAGGGAACGGACGACCATGTAATGCAAAGGTGGAAGGACCTGCTACCGGCCCGGACCTATTCGATCAGGGGAAGGATCGTCTCGGCATCTCGAACCATTGCTGGCGGACATTCATTGATCACGATGATGCCCCATGGATCAAAGCAGGAGCTCGATCTTGCGGCATACGAACCGTCCAAATCATTCCGGGAAGTGGTGAGGGGACTGCGTCCTGGTGATGCGGTGAGGGCCGTAGGCGAACTAAGGGGGGTGCCTAGGACCCTTAACCTGGAGAAGCTTGAGGTCCTGGAGCTGGCCGACGCTCTGGTCAAGACGGCGAATCCCATATGTCCCAAGTGCAACAAGAGCATGCAGTCCATGGGACGGAACGGGGGGTACAGGTGCAAGGTTTGCGGTGGCAAGCGACCGGGATCAGCGGCCAAGACAGAGAAGGAACTGCGCGTCCTGGGCCTGGGATGGTACGAACCGCCGGTCAGTGCTCGGAGACACCTCTCCAAACCTCTGAAACGGACGTGATCCTACCTGGCATCGTCGTTAGTCGATTGTCAATATCGACAATATTTTATATCCCTAGGTTTTTGCTAGGCGCACAACAATCCAAGGCCAGCAAGGTCTTTTGAGGAATCATCATGGAAGAAGTCGTCATATTGAGCGCGGCCCGTACCGCGATAGGCAAGTTCGGTGGATCTCTGAAGGACGTTCCTGCACCGGAGCTCGGGGCTCTAGTCGTCAAAGAGGCTGTGAGGCGGGCCAGCGTCGAGGCAAAGGATGTCAGGGAGTGCATCATGGGCAACGTGCTCAGTGCTTCGCTGGGTCAGAACCCGGCCAGGCAGGCCGCCGTAAAGGGAGGCCTTCCGGTAGAGATCGGGTCCTTCACCCTCAACAAGGTTTGCGGATCCGGCATGAAGGCGGTCATGCTGGCCGCCAACTCGATCAAGGCCGGAGAGCACGACCTGATCGTCGCCGGCGGCATGGAGAACATGAACCAGGCGCCCTATCTGCTGAAGTCCGCCCGTTACGGTTACCGGCTAAATGACGGTACGATAATGGACAGCATGGTCCACGATGGGCTGTGGGACATCTTCACCGATGTCCATATGGGCATCACCGCCGAGACGGTGGCGGAACGGTACCATGTCACCCGCGAGGAGGCCGACCTGATCGCCTATCAGAGCCATACCAAGGCAGCCGCCGCCGTAGCGGCAGGCAAGTTCGAGAAGGAGATCGTGCCCTACGTGATAAAGAACAAGAAGGGCGACATCGTCTTCAAGACCGACGAGGGGATCAGGAGCGACACTACGCTCGAGGCCCTGGCCAAGCTCAAGCCTTCGTTCAAATCAGATGGCATCGTCACCGCCGGGAACGCCTCCCAGCTGAGCGACGGAGCATCGGCCTTGGTCATCGCATCCCGGAAATTCGCAGACGAGCACGGGATAAAGCCCCTGGCCGAGATCGTCGGTTATCACACTGGCGGCACCAAGCCAGAATGGATCATGGAGGCGCCGATACCCACGACCCGCGAGCTGCTGAAGAAGGTCTCGATGACCATCGACGACATAGACCTGTTCGAGCACAATGAAGCGTTCGCCACTGCCTCGGTCGCAGTAAAGAGGGAGCTTAACGTTCCGGACGAGGCCTTCAACGTGAATGGCGGGGCTATCGCTCTAGGCCATCCCATCGGGTGCTCCGGGGCGAGACTGTTGACGACGATGGTCCATACCATGATGGACCGGAACAAATCGACCGGCCTTGCGACCCTCTGCCTTGGGGGCGGAAACGCGGTCTCCATGGTCCTCAGGCGCTGAACCGGAAGAAGAGCGCAAAACGGGTCGGGACGCTCGGGCGGGCGTCCCGATCTTCTTATCGGTAACAAGCGCCCCCGAGCACAGCCACAAACTATCTGGACAGGCGCATCACGTTTCAGAACTGGATAACCTAAACCTAAGCTATTATTAGGAGGGAACGCATTTAATCACGGGATTCGAATGCCTTCACTTCAGGATTTATTGGTTTCCATCGAGTCGAAAAGGGACGAAATGGTGGAAGCGCTCAGCGAGATTATTAGGATACCAGCGATAGGGCCGGAGAGCGGCGGAGAGGGTGAGTTCGAAAGGGCAAGGTTCATAAAGGACATGCTCGAGAACTGCGGGTTCGACGAGGTCGACATGTACGACGCCCTCGATGAGCGTGTCAAGCTGCGGCTCAGGCCGAACATAGTGGCCAAGAAGAAGGGCAAGTCGGAACGGACCGTATGGTTCGTATGCCACATGGACACCGTCCCTCCGGGGGACCTGGCCGCGTGGACATATCCTCCATTCTCCCCCAGACTGATCGAGGGCAAACTCTATGGGCTCGGGTCCGAGGACAACGGTCAGTCGTTGGTGGCCGCGATCTCCGCGATGAAGGCGATCAACGACCTGAAATTGAACCCAGACCTGAGCATAGGCCTGGCCCTGGTCGCTGACGAGGAGGTTGGATCGGAGAAGGGCATCAAGTTCCTTCTCGACCAGGGAGTGTTCCAGCCGGATGACATAGTCTACGTTCCCGACTACGGAAATGCGGACGGGACGTTCATCGAGGTGGCAGAGAAGCACATCATGTGGCTCAAGGTCAGGGTCCTGGGAAGACAGACCCACGCCTCTACCCCGGAAAAGGGGATCAACGCCATGAAGGTGGGTTCCGAGCTCATCACGTTCATCGTCGACTATATGGAATCGAAGTATGGGGTGAAGAACCCGCTCTTCGACCCGCCGACATCGACCTACGAACCTACCAAGAGGCTCCAGACCGTCGGCAATGTCAACACCGTTCCTGGCGAGGACATCTTCTTCCTGGACTTCAGGATCCTGCCCCAATATTCAACGGACGACGTAATGGAGACGCTCAGGTGGATCGGGGACCTGTTCGAGGACAAGACCGGCGTGAAGATAACCTACGAAACGGCCCAACTGACCAAGAGCGGCAAACCCAGCGCACAGGATTCCGAGGCCTATAAGGCCCTGTCCATGGCGATCGAACATGTAAAGAACGTCGAGCCGAAGGCGGGCGGTATCGGGGGCGGCACCTGCGCCAACTTCTTCCGCCTGGCCGGGATCGACGCATATTGCTGGGAAACCTGCGATGACATGTGCCACACGGCGAACGAGTACAGCATCGTCGATAACCTGGTATCGGACACCAAAGTGTTCGCCACCGTGATCGCGAATCTGTGCCATAAATCTGATTTTAACCTTTGAGGCGCATCTGCGCTTCCATTTTCTACCTTCTAGTGCAAACTCTAACTACGTCAGAAGGACATTGGTCGTAGATCTCGATGAACAATGAATATGTCCACGGATACTCAGAACGGGAATCGGGCCGGCTCCAGGACCAGGCCGATACCCTCGAAGGATTGCTTCATCACGATACAAGGTATCCAGCCGGATATAGGGTTCTGGAGGCCGGGTGCGGTGTCGGAGCCCAGACATTGATACTGGCCAGAAACAGCCCTGAAGCGCACTTCACTTGCGTCGACATTTCGGAAGAATCCGTTCGTCAGGCAAAGGCCCGCGTCCGGTCGGAGGGCATAACCAACGTCGATTTCATGCAAGCAGACCTTTTCAACCTGCCCTTTTCGCCAGAGAGCTTCGATGGGGTCTTCGTCTGTTTTGTCCTGGAACATCTCAAGGAGCCGGAGGCAGCGCTGATGGCGCTAAGGACGGTACTGAAGCAGGGCGGGGAGATCACGGCGATCGAGGGAGATCACGGATCCTGCTTCTTCCATCCGCACAGCGACCACGCCATAAGCGCGATCAGATGTCTGATAATGGACCAGGCGAACACGGGCGGCGATGCCAATATCGGCAGGAGGCTCTTTCCGCTCATCTCCTCGGCCATGTTCAATGAGGTGAGCGTGACGCCTAGAATGGTCTATGTGGACGCCGCAAGGCCATCCCTTGTCGATGGATTCACCGAGAGCACGTTCATCGCGATGGTGGCAGGCATCCGTGAAAAGGCCATTGCCACCGGCATGATCGATCAGGTCGAATTCGATCGCGGCATTGCCGATCTGGAAAGGACGACCAAACAGGACGGGACCTTCTGCTATACGTTCTTCAAGTGCACCGCCAAAAAGTGATCCACCGTTACTTGGCCGAGTCGGAGAACAGCCGGTCGACCATCCACTTGCTGTTGAACTTGATTATTTCCTCATAGGCCTGTCCGGTGGACAGGAAGGCTATCGGCTTCTTCACCGCATGTGCGATAGACAGCGCCGCACCGCCCTTGGCGTCCGCATCGATCTTCGTCAGAATGACAGCATCGATGCCGATCTCCTTGTTGAACGTTACCGCCTGTTCAATGGCATCATTGCCAGCTAGCGAATCGCCGACAAAGATGGTGAGATGGGGCTTTGCCACCCTCTTTATCTTCTTCATCTCATCCATAAGGTTGGAGTTGGTCTGCATCCTTCCAGCCGTGTCCACCAGGACCACGTCTCTTTGGCGCGCCTTGGCGTGATCGATGGCGTCATATGCGACGGCTGCCGGGTCTCCCCCCGACTGGTGCTTAATGACCTTGGTGCCCAGTCGCTCCCCGTGGATGGAGATCTGTTCAATGGCCCCGGCCCGGAACGTGTCGCCTGCCGCCAATACGACCGAGAGGCCGTTCTTCTGCAGCCGGTTGGTGATCTTGGCAATGGCGGTCGTCTTGCCGGTGCCGTTTATGCCCACGAACATGACCACCACCGGTTTTTCGTGCTTGGCGATATAATCATCAAAATCGAACTCGCTCTGCTTCAGCACGCTCTCGATGGCGTTCTGCAGGGCAAGCTTGACCGCAGACTCGACCGTGAACTGCCTGTCGACGCGTTTGCCCAAAAGCGAGTCGCGCACGGAGACCTTGATCTCCTCGATGACCGGGAGCGCCACGTCAGCCTCCA
>DASXVU010000041.1 GCA_036504055.1 Methanomassiliicoccales archaeon
GCGATCAGGCCGATGGCGATAAGGAGTATCGCCCATCGCCTGGCGATGCCTGACGCGATAGCCAGGACGACACCGCCGCCGATCGCGAGGTAGTACCAGGGCAGGGACAGCGACGGCACGGTCGACGTGTTGGTGATCGACAGAGGACCGGGTAGCACAAGGACATGGTCGCCGGATGTCTGGTTGATGGGTCGATCACCATCGCTGGTGGTCCCGCCACCTTGGTTCTGATCTGCCTGGGGAGTGGTAGTGACACCGGCCGGCGAATAGGCGAACGACTTGAAGACCGCCTCCGCCTGGCCGGATGTCGGCTTCAGGTAATGCCAGAAGTTGGCGCAGGCGTAAACACCGGTCGCGTCCCGGACCTGATCGGCCCTCCAGCTTTCTATTACATGGCCGCCCTCGATAACGGCGAAAGCGATATAGGACCGCTCCCAATCGATGCGGAAAGTTACGTCGGCATTGGTGTAATCCAGCGAGAACAACAGGTGAGTGTTAGCCGAATTGGGCTGGACCCAGAAATCATAATTGCTACCGTCCGGGTCACCCCACATCGCCTGTTCTATGTCAGCCTCGTGCCAGTTCTCTTCAACGCCCAGATCGGAGAGATAAGGATACATGCCGATGACGCCGTTCGGATGGATCTGATGGACGCCGGCCATCACCCAGGTGTAATTGCCGTAACCGCAGGGCTGATATGAGATAATCCCGGAATCGACATAGCCAGATTGCACCAGATGAAGCCAGCCGTTGCCGTCGATCCAGACGTAATCGGGATCATAGGCCGACCAGTCCATCGCCCACCATGTTCTGCCAGACCAAGAGAAATCAGGTCCGTGCATGGTCGAGTTGTTGGGCCAGGTCTGGGCGGCGGCGGGAGAGGATATCGTCACCATGAGCAGGACGATCCCGAGCGCAAGCAACGTGTCCTTCACCTTCAAGGCGAACGCCCCCTCAGCATGACGGAATGAGGCAGGACCCGCGCGAAGATGAAAAGGCCAGATCCATCGATGGCCTTAAGCCTACGATGCTCCCTAATCACCTCAGCTCTAGACTGGCGAAGTATCAGATGGCGTTGCTTGTCCTTTTTCAGTTTGTAGATCAGGACGTAGGGGCTCACGATGCGCCCCCGTGGACCACTTGGATCGGTATCTCGGTGTACCCCTGATCGGTGTACACGACGTTGACCGTGTCGCCTGGCAGAAGCGCACCCATCCGGCTGACGGACGGATCCATATAACCAGCCATGAATCCGAGCGCACCATCATCCCCGTTCAAGGCCACGGTATCGCCGGGCAATGTGAGCGTTTTCGACGCACCCGGCGCTATCTTGACCGTCTGAGAGCTCCCAGTTGGCCTTTCCGTTACCAGCATGTCATGATACTGATCGCCGGAAAGGTAGGTCACCTTGACCGTTTTCGTCGTGACCCCTTGAGCGTTATCGATGTTCAGGGTCACATGCTTTTCATTATCTGGATCCAGTAGTTTTTCGTTGTAGGCTACGAACCCGCCCGCCATTACCAATGCTAAAATTATGACTAGTGCCAATACTTTCATAGAAATCTCTCCCTGATGTTGGATCTCATTTGCCGCCCTCCATGTAAAAGTCAGACATCCACTTCCCCATGTCCTGAGGGATTGGCTTGCGGTAGTACCGCATGATCGTGGCCAGCGAATCGCCGGTGACGTACCGGACCTCATCGATGGTCACGTTCCGGATAGCCGCCAGCGAGACGTAGGTGTGCCGGAGGTCATGCCAGCTGGGCCAGCCCTCGATCTTGCACTTGACGCACAGGTCCTTGAGCAGCTGGTCGAAGCTCTTGACCGAGAGCGGTTTGGCCGGGTCACGTCCCGGAAACAGCGGCGAATCACCTTTGATCTTAGCGGTGTTGATGTAAAGGCTGACCTGCTCGGCGAGTTGCGGAGTGATGCCGATCTTGCGGGCCTCCTTCTTTTTGACGTCCCACTTCATTGCGGTGCGGAAACGGAAGTCAAAGTTGGTCGGCCGCCAATACTGCATCTCGGTTACACGGCATGCAGCCTCGACACCTAGGCCGATCGCGCACCGGTCCCGGAGGGAGTCGGCCGCCTTGATGATCTCACGGAGCTGTTCGGACGAGAAGACGTCTATCTCGTTCTCCATCTTGTGCCTCATTCAATCACTTCCATTTTTGAAACATCTTAGATTTGGAAGGGCTAGAAGGGTGATTTCCGACGTCTGAAACGGCTGAATCCCCATTGCGAGTTCTAAGTTCCATAGGGCAGCGAAATTAGAGAAGTCGAGGACCATCAGAAAACCTCAAGATCATCGAACGTCGTTTGGTGGATCCGCGGCATCATGGCGTCGCTGTCCATTCTCCCCTTCAGCCATTCCTCGGGCGGGACGATCGAGGACTCGCCAAAGAATCCGCCTTCCCTGACCTCGTTGACCGCTTTCAATGGGCACCATTTCGGAAATGCTCCCTTGAACGCAGGCCTGCAGTTACCATGGTGAGCCTTGCAGACTACAGGGTCGTCCCTCCCCATGCGATAATTACCCGGCCGCATGACCTGAGAATTTACACAGACGCAGGTAGGAGCTCCGTCCTTCCATTTTCCTTCGGAGTCCCTTTCGATGTCTTCCTCGGTCCAGACGCCTTTGTGGAACGGGCATTGTTGGCAGTTAGCAAAGACAAGGGATTTTGTCTCTACTGGGCTAGTCATGCGAACATCACCCCGTCGTAGCTCTGAGCCTCGGTACTCTGTTGGGCCTTTGCCTTGACCACTTTCTCTGCAGTGTTGGCGAGCTCGTTCTCGATGATGGCCGTCTTGATCTCGGCGTCCTTCTCCATGATGGCAGCCCATTTCTCAAGGAGCTGCAGCATCTTGTCTGCCTTCAGCTCGAGGACATAGATCCGGTTGATGCTCGTCTCCTGGCCGGTCCTGAGGTCCTTGACCGTGTTCTTGAAGTTGAACAGCATCTGGGCTGCCTCGGGGTCCTTGGTCTCGATCTCGCGGTGGCCGTGCGAATTGTCCACCCAGAAGGGCGAACCGGGAACGCTCTTCATATCCTCGGGGATCTGAGAGAGGATTACCGGGTCGTCGGAAGCGTGGTGGATCTCACCCTTGAAGTTGACCAGGCCGAACCTCCATCCTCCATACTTGGCGATGTGGTTGGCGATCCGCTGGGCTTCCTCGATGAAGACCTTCTCCACATCGGGAGTGATCTCTTCGGGTAGCAGCTCCTTTTGATATGGCCAGACGTGCAGGGAACTGGCCCCTTTATTGGATTCTATGTAATGGACGGATACCTGATTGCCGTTCCATGGAACCTTGGTACGATACTCGCGGACGCCGTTCTGCAGCTGCACCGGCTTCTTGGGAAAGAGTGGAAGATCCACGGTCTTTCCTTCACCGATCGGGATGCGGAGGACGTTCATGTCCCCTTGAAATTCGACGGAAAACATGACCCGGCCGTTGATGTGCGTCCGGGAGGTCGGAATGTAAACGGTTTTAGGGTCGTTAACTCCGTCCGGAAGTTGGGGAGGTTTCACGGTCCCACCGTGAAAGTGGAAGTCCAATTCGGAAATCGCCGCATCCAGTACGTTGGCCTTTGGCCCTCTTGCATACAGCTGAGGGCTCCGGGAGCCTGGAACCTTCTTCAAGTAGCCTTCCCCGACCAATTCCTTGGCGTAGTCGGCTATGGTACTCTTCTTACATCCCAGCAGTTCGACGGTCTTAGGCTGCCCGTTACCCTCGGCGAGGTAGAAGAACGTGCCTAGATAGTTCCGGTTTCTCTTCACACGAGGCAGGGAGGACACCCCCCAATTTCCGGAGAGTTTCCGATTTTCCGGAAGTTGACTTCCGGATTTGACCTGCCAGAGTTCGGACATCGTGACTTCCGGACGACTTCCGGAACCTCGGGAGTCACCGGGCAGATGCAGCGCCCTTGAGCAGCTAACGAACACGATCCCTTGCATGGCAGCTCAGGTTGCAGCGGGCAGGCGTTTGGAACAATGAAAGCCCGTTTCACGATCACACCACGATCAGGATATGGGCGCTCGCGATCATGCAGAACCATAGAAATATGAAGCCGCCGACGATAACCTCTAGGCTCATGGCATCGCCTCCGCTTCTTTGATTCGAAGATCCCGAGCAAGGAATCCGTCACAGATCGCCTGGGAGAGCCTACCAGGATGATGCGAAAATCCGAGGCATTGGATGAATTGGCCAGGATGGCCTGGCCTCACAAATCCCAGTGCCCCCACATTATTGTCTGGCCAAAGGACTTTTTGCCCCTCGTTTTCGATTGGCCTTTTGGCCTACATCGGTAAAGATTTTCCAATCTCGAGTGATTTTCTTGTTGCTAGCCAGTGTATGATACCACCCGGTGTCAACACTAAGACAATCAGTTGAACGAACAGTTCCCATGCACCAGGGTGTTTTGTAAATAATTTCACTATTCTAGCTTCAGATTCTACTTCAATAGTGGGTCAAATGTATTCTTTAGCTTGATCATCCGAATGTTCATATCAGTCCATAAACAAGATGAATACACTGTTAGGGTCAAGGACTAGATCATCCAATATTTTGGTCAACTTAGTGCAATATTCACAATATGGATCGTTTTTCGAATTCTTGTTTAGATTATTGCTGGCCTATTCGGATGTTCTATCTGCTTGGCTTACCCCAATCGAGTCAAGAACATGTTTCACAGCCTAGCGAAATATAGTCCATACTTTGTGTAGTCCAAGTACTCGTCTTCGATGAGATTCACAGTCGTGCCCACGGCAGTTGTTGATGAGCCTTACCGTAGACGCCCCGCCAGATATTCGAATTCCTTGGTCACAGACCGGCTATATTTTTCGATAGAGGTTGGCAACAATCTTGGATATTGAATTTCATCCAATGGAATGGAATATAACGACTCTGGATTGCCGGGTTCTCCTCCGAAACCGATGATCACATAGACCTTTTCGGGGCGGTGCACCCTTTGGAACTGCTGATACCTTTCCATTTGCCATCTCTCCGCCCATTTGATCTTGCCGTCATACAGGGTGGTTCTGTACTTACACTCAACCCAAAAGTAATGTCCACTCGACTTATGATGAAATTTGAAATCTGGCTCTTGGGCCTCCAACACCTTCCTGCCGTATAGATCGTTCCGGGCCGTGGTGGCATGGACAACGTCGAAATCATCCCTAGGAAATAGCTTGCAAACGAACGCCTCGAAATATTGCCCTTTGGAAATGTTCAACGTCCAGGGATATGGATTCCCGCATGAGATGCAATATTTTGGCAGTATCACCTCTCCCTCACTGCCGCTCTTCCGATTCTCTGCGTTGCCCTCCCGTATCTCTTCCCTGCATGAAGGGCACTCAGTGATGAATTCGGCTCCGCATCTACATCTGGTCGGCAGTTCCTCTCCAAATCGGGTTTGAGGGTCATCAGTTGTTCTAAGGTGACCGCCCTTACACGCTACCAGGGCTTCGTAAGATACAGTTTGACCTTTTGAACAATGCACTTTATCGATGAAGGACGAGATTATTCTGCCTTAAGGGTTATCACCCGATTATCATTTATCAACATTGATTATATTAGATGCTGGATAGCTAAAAACCAATGAATAACCTCCTTATCCATTCACTCCATTTTATCGAGGTAGAATTTCTGACATTGTAATGATGCCTTTTCATCGCTAACTAAATTTAGAATTTGTTATTCATTCTTCACCATGCGATTCAATAATTATATACCCAGCCGATAGTTGGTAGGCTGAGGTTTGGAGGGACGGGGATAGGATAACCCTCTGCCTCTAGAATTCACTGAACAAACCATTCATCCAGTTTTTCTCTGATGCTTTCGAAGGTCTTTTCCAGGAGGTATGTGTCGCTATGCAGCGCATCTTCGATCCTGATCACATTGGGCCTGTTTGTTCTGAGAAGATCGCATGATGTCACGATCTCCGGGACATCTCTGGAACCATAGATGATCATTGATCTGGACTTGTCCTTGTCTTCCCATTCAGGGATCCTGGCCAGTATGTCGAATACCTTCCTAGGGTTGTCCGTGCGCACTCGATATCCTCTCAGCTTTTTGAGCAGCTCCTCCGTCCTGGCTCCATAAGATCCGTCCAAAGGGGGCGATATCCCAATGGAGAAATCGGCGCTGCTCATCAGCGAAAGGCGTCCTCCGAGCGAGTGTCCAATTGCCACCACCCTACCGAATTCACGGGCAGCGCCGATGGCCAGCTCCACATCCTCCTGGACGTGATAGTCCATCGCCATTGGGTGCTGTCCATGTCCTCTTAGGTCTATGGCATAAGTGACGAGGCCGGAACCGGCCACTCGAGAGGCCAGGCCAAGCTGTTCCTCTTTGCATCCGCCATATCCGTGAACTACGACCGCTGCCCCCACAGGGCTCTTTGGAATTATTCTGATCACGGGGATCTTCAGGTCCGTTCCCTCGAGGACAGTCATTTCGATCTTCACATGCCTCACCATTCTCCGAACGATATTGCCTCTGTGGTCAAGAATCTTGCTCCGCGCCATGACAATTCGACCTATCCAGCCAGGGGCAAGTGGCCATGGTTGGTCACGGATCCTCTCAAAACTGATGCTTCAGCTGATACCTGGCCGCCCATCATTTTACCAGTTTCCTAGTATTCAAATAAAATACCTTTTAATTCAAAACGTTTTTCTAATCGAAGCTGTATTGAATAAAATGTGGGGTCCCCGTGGACCTTCTCCAACTTCCCCACCATATTTATTAGATTTGCGGGGATCTCACACTAGCCGCGGCCAACTCGTTGTTTTGTAGGTTCTAGGATCGAAATCGATCATCGGGCTTTCTACCTCATCGCCTTCAGGTCGACCTTCGACTGGATCCCTTGTATTATCCTGATGTCCCGCTCCAGTGATTCTATCACCGCCGATCCATTCTCGGCCATGAGCCTCAGTCTCTCGGTCCGGTAATCCACGGTCGACTTGCCCTTCCATTCCCCGGCGATACGGATGCCAACCGGTTTGAGGGAGAGCGACCCAAAGTAGACCGCTGCATCATGAAGGAACTCCACCAGCAGCCAAGGGTCGTATGGCGGTTGACCGGGGATCTCCGAAGGGTACTTGATCAGCAGGGTCGGCAGCCTCGCGGCATAGGTCTGCATCCTGGCCTTGTCATCCGCGGTAAGGAACAGCAGGTCGATACGCTGTTCTCCGGAGTGAGCACCCAATGCCCGGGCGATCTCCCCGTCCCGCTGCTCCTTGTCGGCCACGTACTTACCCCCGGCCACCCTCCACAGGTTGTAGTGCTCCTCCAGCACGCCAACCTCGGCCTGGGCGTTGAGCGCCTTGCGGGCCCCTTTCATCGAACAGTTGACAAGGCCGCCTACCGACGAGGGGTTGCGTACCGCCCTCTTCAACGATTCGATGTCGAACTGGGTGTACTTACCTGCCTTTTCCACCATCTCCTGCTCCACCAGGTCGGAGAGCAGGACCTGCACCTTGGTCGGGTCGAAGTCGCTGATGCCGCATCCTTCGCTGTGGTACATCAGGCGGCTGAAAAGACGCCGGTAGGCGATGTTGGTGTCGATGGCGAACGATTCCTGCTTCGGGAAGCGGTATGGATCGCTCTTCCTCTTCTCCGACTTCCTTATCTCCGCCATCAGCTCGTTCAGGTTCTCCGGTGGCACCAGCAGCGAGCTGTAGAGCGCCTCTTTGAGGTCGTTGTAGTCGGGAATGTCCGCCGACAGCACGTCATTCAGTTTCGATCTGATCCCGGGCAGGACGGCGTCAAAATCGCGTCCCTTGGCCACGCTGACGATCTCTCCCTTCTCCAGGTCCAGGTTCATCAGCGGTATGCCGAGGATGTCGGAGCAAACCTCTATATTGCCCCGTTTTGCCAATATCAGCTCGTTCAGGACCGCCATCAGCATGTCCTTGCCGACGATGGAGTCCGTTCACTTCACCTCCTTCAAGAATTCGTGGTCGTGCTGCACGGAAAGCGGGATCATGATGAATGGCCGGCTGGCGTTCCTCAGTGTTTCGATGTACAGGTAGAACATGTGATCGAACAGGTTCCGGCTCATGCCCGGGATGACCGCCCCCATGACCAGCGATTTCGTTCCGGGAGTGACGTCCAGTGCCAAGGTGTTCCCCTGCTTCTTCTCTTTCTCGGCGATCTCCCTTACCTTCGTTGCTATCTCCCTGATCATGTCCCCCTGGAGCGGCACGATCTCGATCTGATGATGCTCGCCGTATTCCGCCAGCAGGACCACCAGCATCGTCCTGACCTGTTCTGCGAGCGGCACCTGGCAGCCGTCGGTGATGATGTAGACCTTCTCCGGAACGTAACCATGGATGCGGATCATGCCCCAGACCGAGTTGAACAGCCCCCAACCGCTCCGGCCCAGCAGCGTGATCAGCACATTCATAGCATCATACTCCGAACAGTGCCTTCCTGATCAGGTCCTGGGTCTTCTGGGCCGGCGAGGTCGTGTTCACCAGGTGGACCCGGACGTTGGACAGAAGCTTCGAGAAGAATTCGTATCGGATCGCCATCTTGCGCCTGTCGCGCACCAGTTGATGGGGGTTGCAGAAATCGTTCAGCCGGAGATACTCCAACGCTGTTTTCGGCTCCAGCTCGGTGACTAGGTTAGGGTCGCCGGGGTCGCGCTTCAGCAGTATGACGTCATACAGCGTCGTCAGCGGTATCACCGACCCCGGCCCGGCGATCCAGCGGACATTGACCACGGCCCGCTGCTGCTTGTCGAACACCGCCTTCTCCACCAGTTCCCGGTATTCCGGCCAGGCCTTGCCAATGTCGGCGTCGATGTAGCAGTTCTTCTCCGAACCGTAGGCCACCGGGCGTCCGGTGAACTGCCTCACATAGTACCAGTCATCCGTGACCAAGCGCGCGTCCTTCATCCGCAGCAGGCCCCAGGAATGCGTGGTCTTGCCGGTCTTCGATGGGGCGATCAAGGAGACCCCGCGCCCGGCGATGTCGATCGAGGCCCCGTGCACCGAATGGATATGATGTTCGTCCTCCAGCAGATCGCCGGCCACCGCCAGGGCGATGCTCTTCACCCAGCCGTAATAATCGAAGTTGAACAGGAACGCGGTCTTGGCCACCGGTTCGTACAGCACCTTCATCCCTTCGCCCGGAAGGTCGATCATCACCACCCTTCCGTGCGACCGGACGCTTTCCGACATGGTATAGAAGTTGTCCTCCCACATCTCCTTCATCTGGCGGTTGGTGGTCAGGAGCTTGATGCAGCAGCCGTATACCTCGGACTTGATCGAGAAGAAGTTGATGCCGGAGTACTTCTCGTACATCCGGTCCTTTTCCTCCGGGGTGATGATCTTGACCTCGTATGGCATTGGCCCGTGATAGCGTGCGCTCACCAAATCAATGTAACGGGCGTTCCGTCACTCTTTGTAACTGTTGACGCCTTCCTTCATGAGCTTGTACTCGATGCTGTCGAGCAGTGCCATCAGCGACGCCTCGATGATGTTCCCGGAAACGCCTATGGTCGTCCAGGAATGCTTCCCATCGGTAGAGCGTATCAGGACGCGGACCTTTGCCGCGGTGGCGTCCTTACCGTCGATGACCCGCACCTTATAATCGATGAGCCTGACCTCGGCGAGCACCGGGTAGAAGCGCAATAAGGCCTTCCGGAGCGCCCGGTCGAGCGCGTTGACCGGTCCGTTGCCGTCGGCCGCAGTATGCTCCACCGTGCCGTCGCTGTCGACCACCCGGATCGACGCCTCGCTGATCGTGTTCCTGGTGGAGACGTCCATGAACAGCCGGAAGCCCTCCACCTTGAAGGGGGCGGTCTGCTGGTTCTTCAGACGGCGGATGAACAGCTCCAGCGACGCTTCCGCCGCCTCGAACTGGAACCCTTCCGCCTCCTGCTCCTTCATCTTCTCCAGGATCGAACGTCCGCCGTCCTTCTCGGTCTCGATGCCGAGCTCCTTGGCCTTGGCCAGGATGGACGAGGTGCCGGAAAGCTCGGAGATCAGTATGCGTCGCTCGTTGCCGACCAGGGCCGGGTCGATGTGCTCGTAGGTCCGGCTCTCCTTGAGGATCGCCGAGACGTGCATGCCGCCCTTGTGGGCGAAGGCGCTCCGGCCGACGTATGGAAGCCGGGGGTCGGGCGATATGTTGGCCATCTCGCCCACGAAGCCCGACAGCGCGGTCAGGCTGGAAAGCTTGGTGACGTTCGTCTGGGCCTTCATCTTCAGGATGAGGCTGGGGATGATCGAGCACAGGTTGGCGTTGCCGCACCTTTCGCCCAGTCCGTTGATCGTGCCCTGGACCATGGTGACCCCGGCCTGCACCGCGGCCATGGAGTTCGCCACCGCCATCTCGCAGTCGTTGTGAGCATGTATGCCCAAGGGCATTTCGAACCGGGAGCGCACCTGCATGACCGCCTCGGTCACCTCGGACGGGAAAGCCCCTCCATTGGTGTCGCAGAGCACCAGCCATTCGGCGCCCGCGCCTTTGGCGGCTGCCAGGACCTTCATCGCGTATTCGGGGTTGTCCTTCCACCCGTCGAAGAAGTGCTCCGCGTCGAATATGACACGCCTTCCCGATCGGGACAGGAAACCGACCGTATCGGAGACGATCTCCAGGTTCTCTTCGAGCGATACGCCCAGCGCCTTGGTCGCGTGCAGGTCCCAGGATTTCCCGAAGATGCACACCCATTCGGTGTTCGCTTCCAGAAGCGACCTCATCGTGACATCGTCCTCGGCGCGCACCCCGGCCTTCCTGGTCGAGCCGAATGCCACCAGTTTCGAGCACTTCAGTTCGGCCTGCTCGGCCGCCTTGAAGAACGCCTTGTCCTTCGGATTGGAACCGGGATATCCGCCTTCCACAAAGTCCATGCCGAACCCGTCCAACCGATGCAGTATCTCCAGCTTGTCCTCGGTCGAGAACGAGACACCTTCGGTCTGGGCGCCATCTCTGAGGGTCGTGTCGAACAGACTAACTTGTCGACCCAATAAAACAATCCCTTCTTGTTTCGTTGTAAGCCATATGGAACCCTGCCGTGTTAGGGCGTGTCTATGCGGAGCCCGATATTTAAGTCCTGTGAGATAGCGCCCGCCTCTCCCGCATGACCGCATAGATATCGCTCATGACCGCGCTGCTGGTCTCCGCCCGCCCAGCCCCTCTCCCGGCGACGGTGATCTCCCCGGCCAGGTCGGTCTGGATGCTGAACGTGTTCAGCGTCCCGCCTATCGACAGCGGATGCCCCATCGGGATCAGCCTGGGGGACACCTCTCCGCCCCGTTCGGTGACCTCCCCGATCAGCCTGACCACCTTCTTATCCTGACCGGCCAGATTTACCGCCGCCAGGTTGATGCCCCGGATGCCGGTCCGGGCCACATCGTTGACGGTGATGTCCTTGCCCATGATGGCATTCGCCAGGATGGCCACCTTGCAGGCCGAGTCGATGCCATCGATATCATAGGAAGGATCGGTCTCGGCGTAACCCATCTGCTGCGCCTCGCGCAGCGCCGGCTCGAACTGCATCCCTTCGGTCTCCATCCGGTTCAGGATGAAGTTGCAGGTGCCGTTCATGATGCCCCTTATGGAGTAGATGTTCTCGCACACCAGAAGTTCCGAGGCCAGGTTGATCACCGGCGTGGCGCCGCCCACCGACGCCTCGAACCTCAGCCGGGCGTTGTTCTTCTGGGCCAGCTTGGATATCTCCCGGAACTTGAGGGCTAGCGGGCCCTTGTTAGACGTGATCACGTCATGGCCGGCGTTCAGCGCGGCCTTTATGTGACCGAGCCCAGGCTGGCCGTTCTTGATGTTGGTGGGGGTCATCTCCACCAGGGTATCATATTCCAGCTTGGGGAGCATGTCCTTGATCTCCCCGTCCAGCCGCTTGCTCAGCTTGCCCTTGACCATCTTGCCCCGGACCAGCTCCAGCGGGTCCAGTCCGGACCTGTTCAATGAATATGAACTGGAATCAAATGCCCCTACTATGCGCACCCTCTCTCCCAAGGTCCGCTCGAGCAGTTCGTTCTTTTTGGCGATCGCCTCCGCCACACCCTGACCGACGGTCCCGAAACCAACCAGCACGATATCCATTTCAGTCACCGAACCCACGGATGACGATGTAGCCGGCCCGCTTCGCCCTCTCGTTGATCAGCTTGTTCGCCTTCTTGATCACGTCCTTGCTGCGGACCTTGCCGGAAAAGAGCGCCGCCTTGTCCTTGGCGCCGGAGACGGAGTATCTGATGTCTATCGATTCGACGTCCCCTATGGCCTGTATGCCTTCGATGATCCTCCTCACCTCGGCGGGCGGCAGCTCGCCCACTATCACATAGTCGAGCCGGAAAGTCTCGAACAGGTGGTCGATCTTCATGACGTCGACGTCCTTCTCCTTCCACTCGCCGAGTATGTTGTCCAGGGCCTTCTGGGTCCCGACCTCGAAAGTTAGGTTGATGGCGATCTTGCCTCCGCTCACCTTGTCATGGCGGTGCACCACGCTCCTGATGTTGCCATCGTTCTTCGATATCGGTTCCAGCGCCACGATGAGCTGTCCTGGTACGTCCTTGAGCTGGATGTCTACGTTGACACGCATTGGAATTCCTCGGTCCTGTCCGGAATGGCCTTACAACGCCGTTCAAATAGTTCAACTTCTCCACGTTATTCTCGGCCAAAATAATGGACATTCCTCCCGTCATTCCGCGGAATCGGCCCTGATAATTATCAGAATTGATTCCTAGGATGGTGCCTTTTTAGTATCGTATCATAATTTGATAACATCCGGGAAGGGCATTTCCGGGGCGTAAGAAAAGACGTCCAGGAGGTCCGATTCCCGACGCTGGACTTGATAGGATGAGCAGCTCGACGTTGTCGCAGGGAGGATCGGAGGAAAGCTCCCTCACGGGGAGGGGCGGACCGAAGGTGCTCCCAATGCATAGGAGACAGAGGAGCCTGTCCATCAAGGCGGAACTCGGACAGACCAGGTTGGACGTTTATCTGGAGGATGAACCTTCCTATTCTGAAACAATCGCCAAGGAGCGGTCCGACGAAAGGGAATGGCGGACCACCATCGGCACCATGCTGAGGCATGACCTGCTGAACAAACTGACCGTGGCCCAGGGAGGGTTGGAGCTCTTCGACCGTTCCTCGGACTCGAAGTTCCTGGATATCACGAAGAGGAACCTTGAGGCCTGCGGCGAGATCGTTGGCAGGATCTCCACCCTGGAGAAGGCCATCGACACCACCGCGCTCACGCCGTTGGATGTCGGAAGCATAGCCAGGAACGTGATGGCCAACCATCAGGGGCTGGGGATATGTCTGGAGGTCCACGGACGTGGCATCGTCATGGCCGACGCGGCCCTGCACAACGTCCTGGACAATCTTGTTTCGAACGCGATCAAGCACGCGACGCCGTCCAAGATATGCATCGATATCGAAAAGACCGGTGACCTCGTTCTGATCAAGGTATCGGATGACGGGATCGGGATACCTGAGGAAGCAAGGGCAAGCCTGTTCCAGGAAGGGTTCAAGTTCGGACCGAAGGGGAACACCGGCCTGGGACTCTTCATCGTCAGCCGCTTGGTGCAAAAGTACGGCGGAAGGATCTGGCTGGATGAGAACATATCCGCCGGCGCAGTGTTCTGCATCGAATTGGCGAATGGCGACTTCTGACCGTTATCTCGGCCGATAGCCGACGGTCGTCTAACATCAATGCCAGTAAAAATGACTGTCCCATCATCAGGGTCGATGTTTCTCTAAGCTTGGTCATTAGAAGGATATGTCATGGCCTTCCATTATGGTGATGTCCACGACAGGCCGCGACCGATCCCCGATCGGGCATCGGATTTTGGCTAGAATAAGAATGGCGCCGAGGGGGAGATTTGAACTCCCGAGTCCTTGCGGACACAAGCTTGCTGGCGGAAATAATTCCAGGCTTGCGCCTTACCGGTCTGGGCCACCTCGGCTTTCGGCTCCCTACCGTATGAATTGGTTTTATACTTTACGCACAGGATTGTTCATGTCCATACATCAGATGGATAAAGAAAGCTTAAGAGTCACGGAGGATGTTTGTAACGGCAAGGTAACATGACAGAGCTGACCAGGTCTTACATGAGGATCATCTTGCTCATCACGTGCATGGGCTCGATGATGGCGCCGCTCGACAGCACCATCGTCAGCGTGTCACTGCCGGTTATGAGCTCTGACCTGAGGATGAGCTCGGAGACGGCCATCTGGATCCCGACCGCCTACCTGGTCTCCCTGGCGGTCCTGCTGCTGACCGTCGGCCGGCTCTCGGATATCAAGGGCCGGAAGAACATCTTCATCATCGGTTTCGGCATCTTCGTCCTCGGTTCGCTGCTTTGCAGCGTGTCGCAGGACGGCGAGCAGATGATCGTCTTCAGGGTGCTGCAGGGGATCGGCGCGGCCTGCATCGGAGCCACCGCCACCGCGATCATCACCGACACGTTCCCTGCCAAGGAAAGGGGGAAGGCGCTTGGCATAAACGCCATGGCGGTCTACATCGGTCTTTCCCTCGGACCGGCATTGGGCGGCCTGCTCACCGGAGTGGCCGGATGGCGCTCGATATTCTGGATCAACATACCCATCGGGATCGTCGTGATGATCCTTGCCTGGCGCTACGTCAGGGACACCGGGGAGATCCGCCGGGATGAGAAGCTCGATATCCCGGGCGTTCTGCTGTTCTCGGTCGGTCTCACGTCGCTCCTGATCGCTTTGACGTTGGGAGAACAGTACGGATGGACAACGATCGGGATCATCGGCCTCATCGTCCTGGCGGTGGTTTCGTTGGTGGCCTTCGTGATCGTGGAGCGCAGGAAGGGACGGGCGGCGATGCTGGACACGTCACTCATCACCGGCAACCGGCTGTTCGCCGCGGCAAATTTCTCGGCGCTGCTGAACTATGCGGCCTATTTCAGCGTCGCGTTCATGCTCTCCTACTACATGCAGGAGATACTGGGCTATTCGATCATCTACACCGGCCTCGTGCTCCTGGTGATGCCGGTGGTGATGGCGGTGCTGTCGCCCATATCCGGTTGGGCCTCGGACAAGATCGGCTCACGGTTTTTGGCCTCGGCGGGCATGGCCATCATCGCGATCGGACTTTTGTTCATGAGCGCGCTGACACCGGCATCGTCCGTTATCTATATCGCGGTCGGGCTGCTGGTCATCGGCGCCGGCATGGGGCTTTTCTCCTCGCCGAACACCAGCGCGGTGATGGGGTGCGTGGAAAGGAAAAGGCTGGGAGTGGCGTCCGGAACACTGTCGACCATGCGCTTCGTCGGTCAGGCGGTCAGCCTGGCTATCATGGGTGCCATCATCGCCTCGGTGGCGGGGCCGGACTTCATCGCCACGCTGACCTTGGGAACGGCCAATTCCGCGGTCACGGCCGAGGCGTTCGTCAGGGGGATGAGCGGCGTGTTCCTGGCGGGGGCATTGATCGCGGCGGTCGGAACGGTCACATCCCTGGCCCGCGGAAAACCGGATAAGTGCGAGCCAGGGTCAGAACAGGTCCTGCGAGACCAATCCCATTGAGTCCCGGACCGTCGGGCGCATCCTTCTGGCAGCCCGCACCTCTGCCAGATCGAGGTCCACACTTCTCACGTCCTTCTTGAAATAATCGCACTTGACCAGGTGGTTTCCTTTCGGCCCGACCGCATGGCTGCCGCCGAAGAACACCTGGTTCAATTGGCAGCCGGCATTGTTGACGTAGAGGGCGTAGGCGGTGTTCTCGATGGCCCTGGCCGGCACGATCCTCTCGAAGAAGTCCCGGGAGGTGTTCGGCGAGGCCGAGATGCACACGATGGCATCCGCGCCGTGCAGCACCAGCGACTTGCTCAGTTCGGGGAAGAACAGGTCGTAGCAGATCACCACCCCCAGGCGGAAGCCGTCCACCTCGAACAGGGTGGGCACCTTGCCTGGAGAGAAGAAAAGCGACTCCTCGAACGGCCCGAAGGTGGCCAGGTTGATCTTGTCATAGCTCCAGGCACTGCCGTCCGGTTTGACCAGAACGGCGCTGTTGTGCACCAGGCCAGTGGTCTCCTCGTCCAGGATCGGCATCCCTAAAAGGATGGAGCATTGGTGCTCCTCCGCCACGGTCATGAGCTCCTGCACGCTGTCGCCCTGGAGCGTCTCCGCCATGAGATGCACCCTGTCCCGGCACATGTACCCGCTCAGGAACAGTTCGGGGAAGACGAACAGGTCCGCCTCCTGCCCCGATACCGTCTCGTGTATGCGCCGCAGGTTCTCCTCTTTGTCGCCGACCGCGCTCGGCACCTGTGCAAGGACCGTCCTCATGCTATCGGCCGGTCCAATCGTTCCCCTCGGTTATCTAGGTTCGCGTCAGGCTGTTCGATGATAAGCGATATTAGCCGGCTGCTGTATACGAGAGGTCATGCGCCCCCAATTGAAGGACTATGCCTATGACACGATCGTGGAGTTCATCCGCCAGAAGGTCGAGGAGTCCGGAGGGAACGGGGTGGTGGTCGGGCTCAGCGGGGGCATCGACTCGGCCCTGGTGTCAAAGCTGTGCGTCGACGCGGTGGGCGCCGACAAGGTGCTGAACACCTTCATGCCGACCGCTTCCTCGTCCAGGTCGGACCGGGAGGAGGCGGAGGAGTTCTCCAGAGAGATCGAGACGGAGTTCAAGGTGGTCGACATCACCCCGGCCGTGGAGGGGTTCAAGATGCTGTTGCCCTCGATCGACCGGAAGGAGCTGCTGGGCAACGTCATGGCCCGATGCCGGATGGTGGTGCTGATGCACCAGGCCAACCTGATGGGCCGCATCGTCATGGGCACCGGCAACAAGTCGGAGCTGCTGGTCGGCTACTTCACCAAGTACGGCGATGGCGGGGTGGACTTCCTGCCGATAGGCGATCTATACAAGACCGAGGTGCGCGAGCTGGCGAAGAAGGTGGGCATCCCCAGGAGGCTCATCGAGAAGGCGCCGTCGGCCGGGCTCTGGGAGGGTCAGACGGACGAAGGAGAGCTTGGCGTCTCGTACGAGAAGCTCGACCAGATCCTTCTCGGGTTCGAGATGCTGGTGGACAATCGGGATATATCAAGGGATACCGGCA
Source organism: Methanomassiliicoccales archaeon (assembly GCA_036504055.1). Lineage (NCBI taxonomy): Archaea > Methanobacteriati > Thermoplasmatota > Thermoplasmata > Methanomassiliicoccales > Methanomassiliicoccales archaeon. Next base: position 17,070 of record DASXVU010000041.1, read on the forward strand.
TAGACCTCAACATCGTGGAGATGGTCTGGAGGAGATACCTGGACACGGTGCACAAGCGCAAGGCGCCACTGATCCCTAAGGTCGGTTCTCGGACGATCGGGCTGGATTGGCGCGAGTAGCGGCAAGCGTATTTTCCAACGTTGAACGGAAACCTTCCCTGTCGGCCACGTCGAAGACGATCTCTTCCCCCTTGCGCCAGAACATCGATGCGAAACGTTGCGGTCTCCTCAGTTTCAGCGAGATCAGGTCCCTTTTGCTCGAAGTGATGTTCAGGACGCCCCTGGTCTGGGAGATGAGCAGGCTCCGGTCCTTAGGTGCTTCGTCGATGAGGTTTATGGCCTTGATGTTCTCAATTGGTATACTAATCTTGAAATGCCATCCCTGGCGAAGGATTATCTCGTCCGTATCGATGGTATGCCTGGTCAGGAATGGCGACACTCCGACGATGAGGAAGAACGCTCCCAACACGAATCCCATGACCGCGGCCACGATTGGATCGAACGGAAGCAGGAACGTGATCAGGACCATGACCCAGACCACCGCCACGGCAAGGAACAGCGTGGAACGCATGATCCACTTCCGGTCATAGGCGAAATCGGCCACGGAGGCTGGAAGAACCTGCCCGGACATTATCTTTCGCATCAGGATATTTCAAAACGAACAGGAGGGCACGGGGTCACCTCTCCAATCCAAAACGCAACGGCCCTTGGGTTATCGGTGATCTATCGGATCTGACCAGGGGAAGGGTCTGTTACCTTGGCTGGGTATTGGTATAGACAGAGCCCACGCAAGGGGGTATGCCTATTGCCTGCACCAAAGAACCCCTGGGGTAAGTTCGAGGTGAACTGGTGGGACTTGGTGAATTGGGAAGAGGTCGACAAGAGGACGCCCTGGGCGCTCGGAAAGATGCCGACGCCCACCGACGAAGGGTTCAATGAAGGTAAAGGAGGAAACGGTTCACTGGATAACAGTGACGTTCGGGCGGCGTTCCGTCATCGCCGTCACGAACCATTTCTTGTCCGACTCGAAGTTGAATTTTATCTCTCCGATCTTTTTAAGGTCGGACCCGACAACCTTATGGATATGGATCATGCCGCTCTCTTTTCCTTCGTCTTGAACGATCTTCAGTCTCATTTCCATATGTATCGCCCCTATTTCTTGAAGTAAATGTCCACGAAGTTGCCGATCGTAACTTCCATACCGATCTCTTCCACATCTGGACGGTCACGGAGGAAGATCCTTCTCAATTCCTCCTTCTCTTCCGCATTCTCATAATCGATGTAACCTAGGGGCAACCTGCAGGTGAACGACTTCCGCTCATACACGCCTAGTCTTCCACCGGTCTTCCCATTCTCTTCTTCAAATCGGACCGTTGCCATCATCTATTGTACCAGCCTTGGAGTAGTTAGTAATCGGTGTTAACATACAAGAACAAATTGATAAAATGACCATGCTGGCTATTATCAATTGTTAACTTTTCTCATCTTTGTTGGTCGTTCTCGGCAAGAATTCAAAATTGAGATATTTCATGGGTTCCCAGGCCATCTCAAGGAGTCCAGCTATCTGTCCCCTTACGTCATAATCCAGTGAAATAGGGGCGACCAAAAGGTTTAATTACGGTCATCGAATTTGGGGGGATTACGAACTCGCTCCCGTAGTGTAGTCCGGCCAATCATTTTGGATTCTCGATCCAAGGACTGGGGTTCAAATCCCCACGGGAGCACCATCAACAATATCCATTACATGATTGCTACACCACGTCGTAAATCGACCCGCTCTCCCATTCTTATTACGGGATTTTGTCTGCCGCCCCCAGGATCAGTCTCTCAGAGAATCCAGAGACAAATGATACTGCCAATATCACGGTGGGTGATATCGTTCCGACGTCCATAAGACCTGAAAGGATGAATACGGCGATTATCAGTGCGGAAACGGCCCCCACCAACGGACGGGAGATCGTCAGCCATCCGCTAAGGGATTGTATGGGGATCTCTGCTGTTTCCTTCATCGAGATCTTCGAAAGCGAGAATATTCCGCTGATCGAACCACCAAAAGCTCCAAAGACACAGATCATTATGAGCATAGAGAGGTTTCTCAAAGTCGCGGTGAGATCAGAGGTGGTCAGGACGAAGACCGCTATGATCAGCAGTATCATGGTCAGGGTTCCAAGGACATCGAGTTGCCAATGGACCGAATTCGCCTTGTACTCGACGTTGTGATCGTGGCTGTCGATTATGCGTTTAGCTTGGACAATTTCCTCGATCGTGTATGTGGGTTTGGGTGTTTTTTCATCAAAGAGCAATTTTTGAACCTTTTCCTTCTTCCAAGGCTCTAACTTAGCATTGGCCTCTGCCCAAATCGATTCGGCTACTATTCTGAGGTAGTTCGAATCGAGCGCCTCATTCTCCCTCCAGTCCAGCCTTAGCAGGCTCCGTTCTGACATATAATAATATGACCAAGCGGATTCAAAATCGCAACACTCCAGTTTAAGGGCCGCCAACTCCACTGAGTAATAACAAACCAGCAGCGCTGTCCTTCGGCGTGTCCTTTCTGGGTCCAGCTTTACTGTTACCGGATCGATGTCAACGATTTTCGACTGAACGAGATGTGAGAAAGTGTCGTCACTTATCTCGGATTTCTCGTCCTTCTTCACATTCAACTTGTCGTCACCTATCTCGGATTTCTCGTCCTTCTTCACATTCAACTCTAAATATTTCAAGATGGCCGATTTCTCAGCATTGTCTGGGAGATAGTGCGGATTGATGGATGCTTCGACCGTTAAGCGAACATAGTAAAAAGCGCGGGCTTCCTCAATTCTTGCCCTCAACAGGTTGATTGAATTCAATCTGTGAGGATTAGTTAATTTGTAGAGGTTCCGTTTTAGCCATCCTGTCTGCTTAATGAAATGGATCCGCTCAGGAAGCTCTGGTACGTTCTCGAATATCATCCCTTTCGCTTTACTGTAATTTTCGTCCACTTGTTTAGATGCACTTACTTTCCCTTGTTCAAGGGTCATACCAACCCCCCACTGTTAGTTTCATTATTGGGTCAGGGTATTAATATATCTACAAGATTTATTAATAAACAACAAAATCAAAACAGGAATATTTGATAATTGGAAGATATCAATGTACTTAACGACACAGTAGGACCTTCTTATATGGGGTTTCAAGGATCATTACTGAGTCGTTCGTCCGTCACTACAAGTCATGAATGTTCTCTAAAAGCCTCACTTGGTCGGCTTTACGTTACCCATATCATCATAGACGAACCCATTGAAACGGAAATCCTTCCCCGATCTTTTTCGTACCTCAGATACGATGCTCGTGAAGATCGCTGCGGCCATATCGCGGGGGAACTTGGACTCGGGGAACATGATGCCCAGGGTCGGAACGTCCATGACCACTGCCACGTAGTCCTCGATGTTATCCGCCTTGCCGGCGGTGCTCTCCGATTCGATGAACTCCATGGAGCTGATCTGGCCCGAGACGCTGATCTTGACGACGCCCCTCAACCCGGAGTCGTCGACCACGCACTCGCACACCGCCGCAGGGTCCTTCTTCGCCATCTGCGCGATCCGGTGCTGCCCGACCATCCCCATAAGGGCTCTCGTCTCCTGTCTCATCGGAACGTTAATGTCTGGCAAGATGATTATTCTTTCGTGCTGAAGAAAATAATCCTAAGGTTCAGAGATAGGTTATCTCTGGCCCTTTCTGGATCCTGACGGCGCCATCCTTGGGAGTGAAGAAGATGGTCCTTCCCTTGTTGCCTCCGACCTCTTCCGCCAGCAGCGGTATCCTCTCCTTCTTCAGTGCCGCCTTTGCTGATTCCGAGTTCCTCAGGCCGATGTTCAGCGTGTCGTTGGTCGAGAACGAGAACATCTGCGCCCCGCCGGCGATCTTCGCCTTCAGGCTGGCCCGGCTGGCCCCCATATCCACCAGTTCGTCCACCATCAGGAAGGTGGCCGAATCGGCGTACTTCGACGCGTTCACCTTGTCCTTGCCCTCGTCGTAGGCTGGCAGCATCGCGTGCGCCACGCCTCCCAGCTCGATCCTGCTGTCCCAGATGGCGATCCCTACGCATGATCCGAGTCCGATGCACATCAGCTCCAGCGGGGAAGAGACGATCTTGTACTCTCCCACGCCGACGATGAGGTCCTTATCCAGGTAGTTGACCTTCGGCCTGACCACCGATATCGGCGTCTGGATGGCGCTGGTCAACGCCCGTTCGCAGCTCTTGACGGAATCCATCAGATCACGGGAGCCCGAACCTATCCATGAGGAGCCTTTCGGTCTCTCGGTCTGGAATGTAGATGAAATATCCTGGGAACCTCTGCTTGTCAGTGATGAAATGGGTCTTGATGATCACCAGGTAATCGTACTCCTCCGAAGCCATGGTGGTCGGGTACTCGAGCACCGCCCCGAGCATCCCGACGGCGAACCCTGGCGGGGATGGAAGCATCGTCACCCCCAGCAGGTTCGAGATGGCGTTCAGGTAAGCTGAACCGCATATGTTGCCTATCTCCGAGATGGCGTCATTGTCGTCCTCCGAGATCGCCCTGGCCGGGTCGTGTTCGCGCCACAGGAGCATGTCCGTCATCTTCCTGGCGATATCCTCGCTGAGTATGAGCAGCATGCTGCCCTTTCCCCTTCCATAGGCGTCCAGATAGACCGCCACCACGGTCTGTTCCGCATCCCCCAGTACATATGGCGCTTCCAGGGTCTTGCAGATGAAGCATTCCGGGACGTCCACCAGGATGTCCTGATTCAGCAGGGTGGTCAGCGCGGTGGAGGCATGCGATGCCCCGATGTTGCCAATCTCGCGCAGGGCGTCGATCTGGTCTGGCGTGTATGTCATCTCTGTGTCTGTGCCGTTTTCCATGGTCTCACCCGCTCAGGTCTTGAACTTGGCGAACATCGCCGATTGCGATTCCGTGTCGACCCCGAACTTCTTGAAGGTCAGGTCCTGTGTCTGCTCGTCCGGCAGGAACATTATCGTGCCATGGTATTTCTTGGCCCGGTCGACGTAATCCGTCATTATCCTGATCTCGTACGGTGCGTTCAGCCCGAGCACCGAGTTGGCCTTGGCGGCCGACGCTCCCACATACTGCACGTGCACCACCGGTGCGGAAGGCATCGGCGAGGTCTTGAGGAACTTCGATATCGGGTTCAGATACTCCCGGATGCAGACGTCACCCATCTCGGTCAGGACCTCCTTGTCCTCCTCGGTGATCATCCTGCCCGGGGGGTTCTGGGTCCCCATCATCAGGTCTGACATCATCGTCGCTATGCCCATCGGAAGGATCATCAGCACCCTGCTGCCCTTTCCGGTGGCCACGTCGATCTGCACCGTGGCCACGATGTCCTTCGGCTGGCCGAACCGGGCCAGGTGCTTGTCCATCGGTTCCAGGTAGCATTCGGTCACATCGATCAAGACCTCTTTCTTGACCAGGTTGGTCAGCGCCCCGCAGGCGTAGGAGGCTCCCACATTGCCGATCTCGCGCAGGGCGTCGATCTGCAGTTCGTCCAGGCTCTCGGTTCTCTTGCTCAAATGAATGCCCCCACGTCCAGTATCATGGCCACTTTTCCATCACCCAGTATTGTTGCACCGGAGAAGAAGCCCGCCGACCTCAGGTCCCGGCCCAGGTTCTTCACCACTATCTCCTGCTGCCCGATCAGTCTGGTGACCAGCAGGCAGGCGGAGTTCTCGTTCTTCTCGACGATTATCGCCGGCATGTCCTTGTGCTCCGTCACCAGGCCGCCGAACTCTGAATGGATATTGAGCACCGGCAGGACCTCGTCCCTCAGCCGGAACACTCCCTGGTGCGCCACCTCGATCACCTGGTCCATGTTCACCCGGACCGTTTCCCTGACGTTCTCCAGAGGGATGGCGTACTTCTCGTTGTTGACCTCCACCAGCATGGCCCTTATTATGGACATGCTGGGCGGCAGTTTGAGGGTGAACTTGGTCCCCTTCCCCACCGCGGTGTCCATCTTGACGAACCCGCCCAGGCCCTCGATCTTGGTCTTGACCACATCCAGGCCGACGCCCCTTCCGGAGATGTCGGAGATCTTCTCAGCGGTCGAGAAACCCGGAAGGAAGACGAAGGACAGGATCTTCTTCTCTTCCATCCGTTCGACCTCCTCCTGCGAGACCAGTCCTTTCTGCACTGCCTTCTTGGCGATCTTGGCCGGGTCCATGCCCCGACCGTCGTCCTCGACGGTAATGACGATGCTCGACTGCTCCCGGAAAGCCGACAGGACCAGGGTGCCCTTGGCCGGCTTGCCGTTGTTCTTACGTTGGTCGGCCGGCTCTATCCCGTGATCGACCGCGTTGCGCAACAGGTGCACCAGCGCATCCCCGATCTCGTCCAGCAGACTGCGGTCTATCTCGATGTCGTTCCCCTTCATGGTGAACTCGACGTCCTTCTTGCTCTCCTCGCTGACGTCCCTGACCATGCGCGGGAACCGCTTGAATATGAAATCCACCGGCACCATCCTCGTCCGGAGAACGATGTCCTGCATCTCCGTCATCAGCCGGGAGTTGTTCTGCAGCGTCTGCTTCAGCTCCCGGTGCTTCAGATCGGTGGCGATCTGATTGATGCGGATGTTGTTGATCATTATCTCGCCCACCAGGTCCAGCAGCTGGTCGAGGAGCTTGCTCTTCACCCTGATGGTGTTCCCGGTGTTGAGGGACTTCTCGGACGAGGGGCCGGCCTCGGACCGGGATGCCTCACAGGTGTCCTGGGCGGCCGCGCCGGTGATGCTCTCCTCCTCCTTGAATCCCTCCAGCATCTCCGTGTCGACCTGCTCCATCCCGATGATGTCCTTGGCCGCTTTGGAGATGGCCTCCGCATTCTCCTGGGTCGCCAGTACCAGGGTGATGCCGTCATCGTCCTCCTTGACCTCGTTCGCCAGAGGCTTTGATGTGATCAGGGTGCCCATCTGGGACAGGCGCCGGACGAGCTGGAACGCCCGCCCCTCCTTGAACTTCAGGTTCTTTTCATAGGTGACGACCACCTCAAACACCAGTTTCCCGGCGCTGATGGCCTCGTTGACCTGCTTCTTCTGTTCGGTGGAAAGGGGAAGGTCTCCGCCCTCCTCCTCCCTGGCCTCAACCGCTGCCTCATTGGACTTGGCGGCCAGGTTCTCGAACTGCTTCATCTCCGCGATGAGCCCTTCGACCTTGATGTCGGTGACCCCGTCCTTCTCCAGCTGGACGATCATCTTCTCGATGGTGTCCACGCCCCGGAAGAGAAGGTTCAGCAGTTTCTTCTCCGGTGTCTTCTTCTGCTCGACAAGGATGCCGAACAGGTCCTCCATCACATGGGCCAATTCGCTTATCGAATCGATGCCGATCACTGCCGCGGTCCCTTTTATGGTATGCACGACCCGGTAGGCCACTTTCATCGATTCCTCGCTGAAGCCCTTCTCCTCCAGCTCAAGAAGGACGTTGTTCACTCCCTGTAGGTTCTCCCGGGCCTCCTCGATGAACACGTCCAGATACTTTGATTTGTCAACCATTAGACTATCCCCTAGTCCTTCAATGCGATCATGATGTGGTCTGCGATATCTTCCAGCGGGACGACCATGTCCGCTGCTTTGGCGTCGACCACCGCCTTGGGCATGCCATAGACGACGCACGATGCCTCGTCCTGCACGATGGTCTTGCCTCCGAACTCCTTGATCCTCTTCATCCCCTCTGCCCCATCATAGCCCATGCCAGTCAGCACGACGCCCACGATCTTCTTGCCATAGATGGGGGCCGCTGTCTTCATCATCACGTCGACGGCGGGGCGGACGAAGTGTATCTTGGGGTCGTCGTTCAGGTGCACATGGTTACCGACGACCTCCATATGGTGATTGCCTGGCGCTATGAGCACGTGGCCGCGCTTCAGCTCATCCCCTTCCTCCGCCTCCTTGACATCCAGGGATGAGGACCAGTTCAACCGTTCCGCGAACGATTTTGTGAAGCCTTCTGGCATGTGCTGCACCACCAGTATTGAGGCCGGTATGTCCCCGGGAAGCCGCGACAGGACCTCCGGCAGGGCCTTGGGTCCCCCGGTCGAGGAACCTATCAGCACCAGTCGGTCGCCCTTGATCCCGCCCAGATGATGGTCCGTGATGTTGTGGGATGGGGCGTTGGCCTTCACCTTCACCTTGCTCGCTACCTTGATCTTCTCGATGATCGTCCTGGCCACTTTCTCTATGTCCAGAGACAGTGATCCAGACGTTTTCGGTATGAAATCGATGGCCCCAAGCTCGAGCGCCTTCATGGTGATGTCAGCCTGTTTCTTGTCGGCGGAGCTGATCATTATCACCGGACATGGCATGTCCCTCATGATGTGCTTCAGCGCGGTGATGCCATCCATTTCCGGCATCTCGATGTCCATGGTCACCACGTCAGGGGAAAGCTCGCGTATCTTCGTTAGGGCTTCCCTGCCGTTCCTGGCCGTACCCACGACAACGATGCCTTGGTCCTCCTGGAACAGGTCCGTGAGGATCTTGCGCATCACCAGCGAATCATCAACCACCAGCACTCGGATCGGTCCATCCATTTTGTTCACGTCTCACCCTATTGTCTTGGCCGCCGCTTCCAGCAATGCCGATTCGTCGAACGGTTTGACCACGAACTCCCGGGCCCCGTTCTCCATCGCCTGCAGGACCAGATTCTTCTGGCTCAGGCCGGTGACCATCATTATCCTGGCCTTGGAGTCGAGCGTGACTATCTTCTTCACGATCTCCACGCCCGGTTCGCCCGGCATGATGATGTCCATCGTCACCAGGTCAGGCTGGAGCTTGGAATAGAGCTCGACTGCCTCGGCACCATTCTTCGCCTGCCCGACCACGCTGAACCCGTTGCGGGACAGGATGTCGTTGATCATCTTGCGCATGACGATCGAGTCATCGCAGATCAGAACCTTCTTTGGGTCGCTCATACCGATATCTCTCCTTTCTTCTCATCCTTGATCTTGTACACGTTCTCCATCTCCTCCTTGGATAGCATGATCTTGTTCAGATCTAGCAGCATGATCAGTTTGTCCTGCAGCTTGCAGATGCCGGTGAGCAGCTCTGCGTCCATGGCAGAGGCCAGTGTCTTCGGCGGTGCCGATATGCTGTTCTTCGGAACCCGCATCACGTCCTCCACCGAGTCCACGATTATTCCGATCTGGTTGTCGCCCACCTCGGCCACGATGATGCGTGACTGGGCGGTCCTTCCGCCGACGCCGTCATCGATGTTGAACCGCTTGCGGAGGTCGATCACCGTGGTGATCTGCCCCCTCAGGTTCATGACGCCCTCGATATAGTCCGGCATCTTCGGGATCTTGGTTATGTCCTGGACCTTGCCGATCTCTCTTACCTGATTGACGCTCACCGCGAAAGTGCTCTTCCCCAACTGGAAAGACACGATCTGTTCCTCATCGCCCGTGAGCTCGACCTTCTCTCTTCTCCTGCGCATATTGACACCTCAGTTCTCTGCCTCGATCCCTCTCTTTCGGAGGGCTTCCTTGACCTTGGTCGGCATCCTCGCCTCGTCCGCTCTCTTCGCTTTCGAGGGTGCCTTCATGGCCACTGTCTTCTTCTGGACGGCCGCCGATCTCGGCGCCTCTGGCTCGGAATATGTCGAGCCGTCCTCTGTTCCGATCTTGAATTGTCCTGCGATCTTCTGGAGGTTCGTGGACATCTCCGACAGGGCCTGTGCCCTGGCGGTCATGTCCTCCATGCTGGCGGTCAGTTCTTCGGTCGAAGCGGCCGATTCCTCCGCAGATGACGCGGTCTCCTCCGCTATGCTAGCGATACCGTCGACCGACCTGGCCGCCCTCTGGGTACCTTCCTTCTGCGAATTCATAAGGTTGGAGATCTCGATGACCCCGGTTGTGGTCGTGGCGGACAGACCCTGGATGTCTCCGAAGGCCTTTCCGGTCATCTCGACGAACTGCATGCCTTCCGCGGTCTCCTTGGTGCCGCGGTGCATCGCCTCCACCGCTTTGGCGGTCTCGCCCTGGACCTCCTTGATCATCTTGGCGATGCGCTCAGCGGCCTCTCTTGAGTCTTCAGCGAGGTTCTTGACCTCCTCTGCGACGACGGCGAAACCCCTTCCTTGGTCCCCCGCCCTGGCCGCCTCGATGGCGGCGTTCAGCGCCAGCAGGTTGGTCTGATCGGATATGTTGGTGATCACGTCGACGATCTCGCCTATCTCCTCGGACCTCTTGCCGAGGGATTCGATGACCTTGGCGCTCTCTACCACCACC
>DASXVU010000042.1 GCA_036504055.1 Methanomassiliicoccales archaeon
AAGCACCTGTTCTCGGACGTGATGTCGTCGGTCGGGGTGGTGCTGGGCCTGTTCGTCGCCAGCGTGACCAACGTGCTCATCCTCGATCCCCTCATCGCGATGGTCGTGGCCATCCTTCTGATAAAGATGGGCATCAGCGTCTTCCGGACGACCACCCACGATCTCATGGACTCGGCCTGTGAGGAGGAGGAGCAGGTGATCGAAAGGATACTGAATGATACCGGCGGTTTCCTGGAATATCATGACCTCAAGACCAGACGGTCAGGGGACACTGTCTACCTGGACATCCATATCTGCATGAGCGGTCAGGTCACGCTCTCGCAGGCCCATGCTTTCTCGGTGCGGCTCGAGAAGGATATCGAGGCTGCCATCCCGGGAATAGTGTCCAACATCCATATCGAGGACGAGCAATGGTGCAAGAAGGCCCAGGTCGAACGGCCGAAGAGCGACCGATCGGACCGCTGATCAATGCAGCCCGATCATCGCCCCGTATTTCGAATAGACCTCGGTGACCAGCTCACCGGCCTTGGGATTGTTCCAGTCATGCATCCACTCCGAGACCAGGCACTCGAGGGTGGTCGGCACCACCCCGACCTGGACCATGCGTTCGACCCCGTATCTGTGGGCGTCGGCCGTCGAATCCCCGGCGGCGTCGATCAGCCCATATACCTCGTATCCAGCCTTCAGGGCATGGATGGCGGTATACGCAAAGCACATGCTGGTCCAAAGGCCTGAGAGCACGATCTTCTTCCTTCCCGTGGCCTTGAAGGCATTCCAGGTGGCCTCATCCTCAAAGGCGTCGAAGCTGGGCATCTTTCGGGCGAACACCTCTTGGCCAGGGAAGAGACCCGAGATCTCCGTGATGAAATTGCCATTCATCTTGGGATTGATCGATGACAGGACCACCGGGATGTTCAGGATCCTGGCGGCCGTGGCGGCCCCTATGGCGGCATTCTTGATGACCACCTTGTCACCGGAGCTGATGCTCCTGAACATCGAGGGCTGATAGTCCACCAGGACCAAGGCGCTGTTCTTATCGGACAACAATTCCAATTTTCCGTTTCCATTGATATCCATGTACGTGTCCCCATCGTTCGTGGGAGCAGCCATAAGATAAACCTTTTCAGAAATGCAATTCTACTTGATTCCCTGAATGATGTTCTTGATCTGCAAAACTGTGCGATCTATCTCATCCATGCTCATGGGCTTGATGATGTAATGGAGAAGGTGGTCTCCCCCAGCGATCGACCTGTCGGCCGGGGAGAGCGAGCCGGTCATGATGACGACCGGGGTTTTGCTAAATCGTCCCATCCTCCGCAGAGCGGCGACCACCTCAAGGCCGCTGGCCTTCGGCAGGTTCAGGTCGATTATGAACAGGCCGAAGTCCTGGTCCGTCCTGAGGTGATCGAGAGCCTTGTCCCCCTCGTTGAACCAGACCAGCTCGTGCTCTATACCGGTTTCCTTGAGGATCTCACCGGTCAACCTGGCGTCGGCGCCATTATCCTCCACGAGCAGTATTCGCAACAAGGGATGTTCCTCCAACTACTGATCGGTCATGACACATAACGCGATGTTCATGATTGAATCTTTCCCCTTTAGGGTTGAAAACTATAGAACGTATCACGCAAGGACAATCTCAAGGCTCTGTAATTACCGTTCCATGTCGTCGCTTAGATGAATAGTGGATGAAAGGATTTGGAAAAGGTTTCGAAGGGTTTCTTCACTTCCCCTGCATCTCCATCGCGGAAACGGCAAGCTTGGCCTCTTCCTTGTCCGCCTTCTTCTGGGCCTCGTGCTGAGAATAGATCCATAGAGGGAAGAACACCGCCAGTACTCCGAACCCTACGAAGTTCGCCATCAGACCGTACTCGAGGTTATTGATGTAGATCGCGCCGATTATCAGGAACGGGACCTGCAGCACGGCCAACACCGCTGCGATGTATATCCATCCCCTGGGAGCCTTGTACGGACGCTCCAGGTTCTTGAGCTCGATGTCCCTTTTCGCTTTCACATACGCCGCCAGGCCGATCGCGAACGCGAACACGTAGGCGATCGCTGAAGCCGCCAGGATGGACACTGGACTTCCCATGAAGACCAGTCCGAGGTTGAACAGGGCGACCACTATGACCGCCCTCATCGGTTCGCCCTTGGAGTTGGTCTTGGCGAAGAAGCGGGGCAGGTTGCCCTGGATGGACATCGAGTGCATCGCCCTGGCGGCCGCCGAATAGCCGATCTGGATCAGGACGATCATGGTCGCTATCAGCAATAGGATCATGAGGGTGGCGCCAAGGCTGCCGAACGCGGCATCCGCCACCATCTGCAACGGGACCGCGTATGGATCGTTGGCCCAGGCCACGCCAAGCGTTCCGACGACGGATATCTGGATCAGGACATACATGACCAAGCAGAAGATCCCGCTGACGAACAAAGCCTTGGGAAGGTCCTTGCTCGGCTTCTTGTACTCCGGCCCATAGACGGCCACGACCTCCCAGCAGCAGGCGCTCCATTGGGCGATGACTATCAGGCCCAGTATGAGCATGATGTGATCCCCATCCCATGTCCAGGTGTCCGGGACCAATGACGACGTTATGTTCTCCAGGTGGAAGTTGCCGGTGAGGAACGGGGCGATGACGATGATCATCATCGGCACGATGGTGAAGATCGCAACGGCCAGTCCGAGCCTGGCGCTGGCTTTCAGGCCCCTTGATGCAATGAAAGCCAGGCCTCCGAGGATGACCAGGCTGAGGATGATATTCAGCGTAAGAGGATCCATGGCGGCTATCGAGGGGAAGAGGCCTCCCAGGTAGATGCCTATGACCATGATGAATATCGCCAGGCCAGGAGCCCAGACGAACCAATAGGCCCATGCGCAGAACCCTCCGATCATTTTGCCACGATCATACTTTCGTTTCTTTCCGTCCTTCGACTTGAATATCTCCTGAGCAAATCCGGGAATGCCGGAGGCGTTGGGGAAGGTCGTTGCCAGTTCTCCGAATGCCATGTTCTGTAGGAAACCTTGCAGAACTGACATTCCCCAAAGTAGGATGGATGCCCCCCACAGCAGGCCCGTGGTCAATCCTATGCTCGGTATGATCGCAAGAGGGATGCCTATGGCGATAAGGAATCCCTGTTTCCAGTCGATGCAGCGGTGCAGTCCGCAGTTGTCTTTGTCATCAGCCATTCTAAATTCCCCCTACCGTGGTAAATTGAGGCATCGGGATGCTTGTGTGAGGCCTTCCACGTGGTTATCCGTGAGGGCCTTAGGCTTCCCGTGCCGTCCCCTAAGTAGTTGGATGTATAATCCAACTCAAAATGTTCAACGCTGCATGATATATGATGATTATCTTGGATTCATTGGATGTAGGTTTTGTTTCATATTTCTTAAAAAGATGAAACGAATCGGAACGTGCCCGATTAGCGAAGCGGTCACTCCCAAGCGAAATGGATCACGCTCCCAACATATCCAGGTAACATTATTATTATGATGGTTAGATGATGTTCACTTTGTTGCAGGGAAGGGAATGCAGGAACGGCGCATCCTTCAGATGTTCGCCTTGAGTATGCGAAGTAGGGGTTCCCTCTCCTCAGGGATCCCTTCCCCTAACCGGGCAGCCGCCACCGGTGCCATCCAGACCAGAAGCTCTTCATCTCCTTTGCCGCACATCTTCAGGTATTCCTTTATGTAATTGTCGAGGAATCGCCCCATGGTGTTCTCCAATAGGCCTTCGCTGTCAAAGGCCATTCCGATGGGAAGGGTCCCGATATCGAACAGGACCGAGGTCATGGCAACGTCCGCCAGGTAGTTGCCCTTTCCAGCGTTGGCCCAATCGATGGTCAACGGACCGTCCAGGGACACAACGATATTCTCCGGATGGTAGTCCAAATGGCAGAGATGCTCCCCCTCCGGCAGCTTCCTCATCTTCTCCTGGAGGCGGTCCTTCCATCCCTGTTGTATCTCCCCGCACGTCCGGATCTTGTTCCAGAGGATATCCTTGATCGAGGGGAGTTCCGGCACCTTGTGCATGTGTATCTCGTGCTGTTCCTGAACGAAAAGGGCGATCAGTTTGTTCAGCGCGGTAGGATGCTGAAGTGTCCACTCCAGATAGTTCGGTCCAAGGACCCGGTCGACAAGGATGCCGTATCGCCCCCCCTCTTCGAAGAGATCACGGGCCGTGGGGCACTCCACGCCGTACTCCTTGACCAGCATGCTCTTTTTCAGCTCCTCCTCGGCTGTCTGTCTCGTGGCACCCACCGGATACATCTTCAGGACCTGGTTGTCCTTATATTCGTAGACCGTGGAATGCCTGCCCTGCGCAATTATCTTCATTTCCATGTGCTTCCAACCCGGGACCCACTGAACGATGTTCGGATGAGCTGAGGCACAATAACGATTCTGCCATCTAGACTTTTTGCCTTTGCGTTCGAAGAAATGCAGACAGAATTGTTGTCCAACGATGGTCAAATGAGATCAGAAAAAATCAAGAGGACATCCCTTTTATTGCCCGTTTGGAGAAAAACAACAACAGAGATGCCCGCATCGAATAGTCTTATGCGGTACATAAAGGAAACGGAACACAGAGTTGCCTAACGACGGTTATTCTCCGATTGACCATGTAGCCAGATGCCATGAGTTGCCCTAGCAAGCGGTAGGATTGGTGTCAGGCTGAAAGGGATTCGGAGTTCAGCTTGTTCAGCCGCTATACTTCTCGAACATGCTCTTTGCGGCACCGCAGACCGGGCATACCCAGTCATCGGGAATCTTCTCAAAGGGCGTTCCCGGGGGGATGCCGCCATCTGGGTCTCCCTTCTCCGGATCATAAATGAACCCACACACTGTGCATTGGTACTTGTCCATGCTGAACTCCTCGGGATGGTAGGTGGCTCATAAGGTTAAATCGTTTCGTTCCCGATCGCCCTCGATTCCATTCTCTCGACCACCGAACGGTAGTGCTCATGGATCACGGTCTCATCGAACTCATGGAACCGCTGGATCATCGCATCCTTCTCCTCCTTTGTAAAGTAGTCCATCACCGGGATGAAGAACTCCTGGTCCTCCTTGCGGATATGAGGGGGATAGAAATCGACCAATCCGACCGCAATTGCCATCATCTGATCGAATGCGGCAGCGTCGCCCTTCCCATATCGTTCCCGAACCGAGACCAGCTCCGCCACCATCTTTCGGGCCTTTACATGGTCCTCTATCAAACCGTCCATCATCAGCTTGAGGGCAGGAGACAATGGCCGGTCGGCAAGGTCGTGGAACAGTATCTGTTCCTCCTTCCCATGATGGGCTTGGTCCGCATAGGTGCGAATGAAGTCGACCCAAGAATCGATGAAACCTACATCGAACCTCCCCTGGGTCTTTGCCCGGTCGATCTCCACAGCCATCTGTTTGATCGCTCTCTCGATGAGGCGATGCTCGATCATCAACGGTCCGATGGGCATCATTGGTAAACCACAACATCCACTGTGTTTGACTAGTTAATCACCTTTTTCATGGGTGACCGTGGACCTACGGTTTTCCTACGTTGATCTTGTCGAATTGGCCGCCAAAGCAAAGGCGAAAATGTCATGGCCAAGGAGCATGACTGCTATCAAGGAATCGACGTCGGTCAATATTCGTCCACGGTCACCGCTGGGTTGTTCTCTTTGCGGGAAGAGGTGTTCCTACCACCTCCTAACCTCTTCTTTATGACCTTGTTATTTTTCTTGATAATCATTAAATATCAAATTGACCGATTATCGTTCCAAGTTCTATCTCCGTTCGTAAAGCGGTCAAGGATGGCTGACATCATCTTTGACCGCAATATGAACAAATATTCATTTTTTGAAACGATAATTACCTGGATCAGGATGGCTCGATTTCAGTTCGGATAATTGATAGCGGGCCCTCGGGTTTTGAAATACTCAGATGCCTTTGATTCTCGTAGCAATGCTCTCCATGGACGATAACATAAAGGCACTCTTCGTCACCGATGAAGGTTATTGGGGACTGTTGCAGTCTTCAAAGGATATCGGTATCGAATACGAACTGGATCTGGCCAAGACGGACTCAGAAGCCCTCAACAAGCTTTGGAAACAAGAATATGACGCGGTGATATCCGATGCCAGCATCAAGGATCTCGATAGCATAATGCTTCTGAAGGAAATGAGAGCCAAGGGAATGACGACCCCTTTCATACTCCTTACCGGCAAAGAGGATGAGGAGATCGCCGTGGAGGCGCTTGAGAATGGCGCCAACTTCTATATGACCAGAACGGAAAATCCGCATCTTCACTTTGCGGAATTGGCCAGCATGATCTATCAATCGGTCCTCAGGGCCAGGATAGAAGTGCAGCTCAGGGAGAGCAGGGCCGATCTTTTAGCGATATTCGAGAACTCACCCACTATGATCACCCTCGTCAACGAAGGACTGGACGTTATCATGGTGAACAGTGCGATGGCCCAGTTCATCGGGGACGATACCACGGTCATCGTTGGTAAGAGGATGGGAGAGGCTGTCCACTGCATCCATTCCTTTGAGGAGCCCGAAGGTTGCGGTCACGCGATCTTCTGCAAGGACTGCTCAGTACGGAAGGCCCTGGAATCGACCTTTAGGACCGAGATCGGTATCAAGAATGCCGAGGTGGAACAGGATGAGATAAGGGGCGAGACGAAGATAAGATTCAATCTGCGTGTCACCACCGCTCCCCTTGTCATACTGGGCAAGCATATGGTCGCGGTATACATCGAGGACGTGACCGACCAGAAAAGGATGCAGACAGCGATCTTGATGGCGAACAAGAAATTGAACCTTCTCGGGACGGTCACCCGGCACGATGCCGTAAACCAGCTCTCGGTGCTGATGGGAAACCTGGAGATAGCCTCCATGAAGGATCCTCGGTCGCCCCTGACCCGGTATCTTAGGAAAGCGATCGAATCTGGGGAGAATATCGCCACCATCATTAATTTTTCCAAGGACTATCAGCTCATGGGGACGCATGCTCCGTCCATGGTGAACGTCAAAGATTCATGCACCCGAGGGAACTCCACCATCGATGCCAAGGAAGTGAATGTCCACATCGAGACCGGAGATCTCCAGATATTCGCCGACAGAATGCTGGAAAAGGTGTTCCTCAACCTTATGGACAATTCGATACGCCACGGAGAGAAGGTGAGGAACATTTGGGTACGTTCGAGACCTTCGGAGAATGGTATTTCTGTCACCTTCGAGGACGACGGGGTCGGCGTGCCTTCGTCGGAGAAGGAAAGGATATTCGATCTGGGCTATGGGAAGCATACCGGCCTCGGCCTCTATCTGGTACGGGAGATCCTCAGCATAACGGGTATCTCGATCACGGAATCGGGTGAGGAGGGCAAGGGCGTGCAATTCGTCATGCTTGTGCCGAATGGGTCCTTCATCGGCTCCTGACGATGGACTTGATGCTCCACATCCTTGACCTGTTTCCCCTTTCCGGGTGGTCGCCCCGAACGGAGAGAATTAAATACGCTCCAGGTCATTGATATTTCCTGCATGGAATCAACGGTCAAGTTCTCGCACGCTGGGCTCGACGGAAAGGTAGACCTGATGGGGGAGGGAAAGGTAACCGTCGGAAAGGATGGAGTGTCCGTTCAGGGGACTTCCTCCGCAGCATTTTCGTTGTCCGTGAGGGACATTAGATGGCTGAAGGCTGGCGATTACCGGATCGAGATCGGCACTGCATCCGGTTCGCTGATGCTGTTCAACATGGGATACCGCTACGAAGACGTGCTTCGGGAGGTCCATGGAGCAAGGAACGAGACCCTGATATCAGATTCACTGGTCTATGAGAGCCCGAAATGGCAGCCGGTCAAGGCAGAGGTCGTTCTTCGGGACGGCGGTGCGGTGCCGTCATATGAGGGCAGGGCGGAGGTCCGACTCTATGAGACCGCTTTGATCATCGTTCCGGAGATGTCCACGATGGTAAGGTTCCGTTATTCCGACATCGGGTCGGTATCCTCGAACGATTGGATCTTGGATATCGCGGAGGAGAACGGCAGGAAGGTCTCTATCCGCATGCTTGGAAAGGAGCACGATCCGCTACAGAAGGCGATCTCGGAGCAAGTGGCGGAGATGAAGCTTCGAGCCCGGAGCATCATAAAGACGATGCATCCTGGCATATCGGAACAGGAACTTTCCCAGCTTTCGCTGATGATGAGAGAGGGCAAGTCCGCCGGCCTGGCCGAGCTGACGTTCGTGGCCCCGGATTTCCTGGAACTACTGGAGAGGCGGTTGGAAACCGAGTTACCGGATTCCTACCGGATATTGATGGGCAAAGGGAGGAGGGAGATGGTCCGGTTCGGTTTCAAGCACGGACTGATGGAAGGGGTCACCGGCGACTACATCTGGTTCCTGATCCCCATCTTCTCCGACGATCCTGCTGCTCCAGGGAACGCCATCGCCTTCGAGGCGAGCGGCAGCGACAGCGCCAAAGCGACCTATTTCTTCCGGATCGCCGGCCGGTCCGAGTACGGGGGGCTTTTGGCTCAGGACCGAAGGAAGATGGCGGAGTCGGTCATGGGACTGACAGCGGATGCCCTCACCGAGATCAACTTCCGCCGCGAACCGATCTACCTGGATGAGTCCACATTGACGGACGGGATGCATGACAATTATCGGTACGCACTGCTTGCCCTTCCCGGACTCGAGGACCTGCGTGACAGGTTCATCGGACGGGTCAGCCACGTCTCTGCGGAAAAGTACTCCCAGGACATCGATGACCTTCTGAGGTTCAATGTAAGCTCAAGATCTGATCTTGAAAGATGGAAAGATCCCGGTACTGACGGTTCAGGATGATCGGAGACCAGCATAAGTATAATATTTCCAGAACGGGTAGTGTCTCCAGCTAGGAAGAAAGGGAAGAGACCGATCGAACATGCCTGGATATTCGATACCATGCAAATATTGCAGCGAGATAATCCCTCCGGAATCGACAATGTGCCCCAAATGCGGGAGGGTGAATCCGCTGGACAAAGAGCGGTGTGCCAAGTGCAGGTCACCCATAGAACATGGATGGGCAGCCTGCCCGCACTGTGGCCAATCGTTGCGGGCTACGTGCCCTAGATGCCGCAAACCAACATTCCTGGGCGATTACTGCGATTCCTGTGGCCAGAGGCTCACGGTCGCCTGCCCTAAGTGCGGGGCGGAACAATCCTTTATCAATAAGAATTGCATAAAATGCAAGAAACCACTCTCGGGGGGAAAGACATGACCAACGGAAAGATGATCGCGTTCGTAAGCAACTACGATGACAACAGCACAGAGGCCGGGTTCGAATTCACCTTCCATTGCGATATCTGCAATGAGGGATACAAGTCCCGGTTCGTGGAATCCCAGACCCACAAGAAGAAAGGGCTCCTCCGCGGCTTGGGCCAGGCCGCCGGAGCGGTCGGTTCGATCACCGGACATTACCGCGTCGGATCTGCCATGCAGTCCGGTAGCAACGCGCTCGGGGAAAGGTTCCAGGGAATGTCCCCCGAGTGGCACAAGGAGCATCAGGCGGCTCTCGAGCTGACCATGAACGAAGCTCAGGGGCAGTTCAAGCGATGTCCCAAGTGTCACAAATGGGTCTGCGACAACGACTGGAACGAGGAGGCCCAGCTGTGCGTTGGGGATGCTCCGCGCGAATCCGTGGAAGTGGCCGCCGCCCGGGCCGCCAAGATGAAATCGGACATCGAGATGAAGGCCCAGAACACACAGGTGTTCACCGGAGAGATCGATCAGCGGCAGACCATGTGTCCGAAGTGCGGGAAACCGGCCGGCTCCGGCAAGTTCTGCAACAATTGCGGGCAGCCGTTGGGAATGGCAGTATGCCAGAAATGCGGCGCCAAGAACGCCATGGGGACCAGGTTCTGCGGGGAGTGCGGGAACAAGCTGATGTAAGCCCGAAAGCCTCCGATCTTCCTTTTTACCCTTTCTTTTGATCTAATTATTCCTGATGACATATAATACATCATTTCTATCGATCGGGTCACCTGATCAAAGTTCATTGCAAAAGGGCGAACCATGAGCCGTTTTCATTCACCTCGGTGGGCCGATAGGTGATGCAGCGTTCACCACTGAAAGAAAATATCAACAGATCATGAACGGCCGTCCTTGAGCTCGGATGGAATCGGAAAGGAATAAATGGCCACATCGACGCAGATCATTTCGAGGGAAAGGACAGAGCAGGAACAACGCCCCAAGCTCTTGACGCTGGGTGGATGAACAGATGTCGTACCAGCGCTCGATCTTGTTCATTCCTGATTAAATAGATTGGAAAGGGACCGACCAGCCAGGCGACTGGAACGAACCAAGGCTGACCGATCGGTTCAGGCCATGACCGCCGATCCAGATGGATCGACGGAAGGCCTTGGGTGTCTCTAACCAGACGGGTTGGCGTACATCTGCAATGCGACGGCCGCCTGCGGGTTGCTGCCATAGTTCCGATCACCGTTGTAGACAGCCCTGAAGATGTACCTGCCGGTTTCCGTCGGAGTGAACCATCCCGATATGGCCGCCCCGTTCACCAAGGTCACGTTCTTGGTAATGTTGGTCCATCCGCCGACACCGTTCAGCTGCCACTGGAAGGTGACATTTCCAGTCAACCTAGGATATGATCCGCCCAGACCGGTGACGGTGGTGTTCACGGTGTAGGCCTGGCCAAGGTGGCCAGTGGTCGCTCCGCCGATGTCGATCGTGGTCGTTACCCTGGAGACCAGGACGTTCAGGGGCTCAGACCAGGGGCAGCTGTGCGAAGCGTTGTAGTTCTCGTCGCCATTGTATATGGCCTGGAACTTGAAGTCGCCGGCAACATGCATCGGAGTGTACCACTTGGAGGTTGCCACCCTGTTCACCAGCGGTACGTTCGCATCATACACCACCCATGGTCCAGTACCGTTCTTCACCTGGAAGGTGACGGTACCGGTCGGCATCACCGATGAACCGTTGATCCCGTACACGGTCACATTGTCCCTGACAGACTGGCCCAAATTGATGCTGGTGACCCCCAGCTTGGTCTCGGTGTACGTGTTGACCTTGACCACGGTCAAACCGGCACTTACGGCGCTCTGGCCGGCGGTATAGTTATAGTCCCCATGGTAAAGCACCCTGAAGGTGTATGTACCGACCTTCAAAGGAACGTAGGGGTTCGCATATGCAGTGCCGTTCGGACCCCTTGGGACCAGGTTCTTGGTCTCGTAGGTGGTCCATTCCCCAGTGCCCAGCCTGTACTGGAACTCGACGGTTCCGGTCGGTACCGGGAAGGTGGCCGAGGATGTGCTTTGACGGAGTATGGTCACGGTGTTGGAGACGTTGTGACCGAACAGCATGGCCGTCTTCGGCACCACGAGGACCGGTGTCTTCGACGCAAGCTGGTTGATGGTCAGCGGGGTTGCGCTGTCATCGCTCTGCGCCGCCGCATAATGCGTGTCACCCAGGTACATTGCCCGGAAGTGGTACACGCCTCCGCTTGGCGGTTGGAAAGCTCTGGAGGTCGCTACTCCGTTGGGTCCGCTCATGGAGATTACCTTGGTATCGTAGGTGGTCCAATCTCCAATGTTCGATTTGTACTGGAACCTGACCGAGCCGGTGGGCGTCGGGAAGCTTCCCCCCATGCTTGGAACGGTCGCGGTGCAGGTGATCGAGTCACCTAGGTTTATCGTCGTGGAAGAGAGGACATCGGTGATTGAGCCTGTTCCTTGTCCCGGACTCACGGTCAGGACTGCTGCATCGTCGGCCGTCTGTGAAGCCAGATAGCTGGCATCCCCGGTGTATAACGCCCGGAAGCTATAGGTTCCGACGTACCCTGGAATGTAGGGGGCCGATGTCGCGCTGCCGTTATAACCTATGACGGACAGCGTCTTGGTATCGTATGTCTCCCACAACCCGGAACCGGTCCTCACCTGGAACGTTATCGTGCCGGATGGTATGGGCGAGGACAAGCTCAGCCCAGGGACCGTCAC
This sequence comes from Methanomassiliicoccales archaeon, assembly GCA_036504055.1. Taxonomy (NCBI): domain Archaea; kingdom Methanobacteriati; phylum Thermoplasmatota; class Thermoplasmata; order Methanomassiliicoccales; species Methanomassiliicoccales archaeon. The sequence goes on from DASXVU010000042.1 coordinate 11,962, forward strand.
GGTGTCGGTGACCGAGTTGCTCAGAACGATCGTCGAATGGGATAAAGAGTTGGTCATCGGACCGGAGCCTTGGCCGGGATTGACGGTCAGTTGGTCCGAACCGTCTGCGCTCTGTGAGGCGAGGTAGTTGCTGTCACCGCCATACTGGGCCCGGAAGCTGTAGGAGCCGAGGTTCAGCGGCAGGTAGGCGATCGAGGTCGCCACCCCGTTGGAACCACTGGCGGACAGTGTCTGGGTGTGGAAGGTGGTCCATGTCCCCGAACCGACCCTCACCTGGAAGATGACCGTGCCGGACGGAGCAGGAAAGTTGACCCCTAGGCTGGGAACGGTGACTGAGTCGGTCACCGATTCGCCGAGTTCGGCCGTTGTCTTGGACAATGTGGTGGTGGGTGCGGGTCCTTGTGCCTGGTTGACCGTCAGCGGTTCAGCGCTATCAGCGGTTTGTCCGGACATGTAGTAGGCATCACCCAGGTAGACCGCCCGGAAATAATGCGCTCCCGCCATCGGTGGCGCGTAGACCGAGGTCGCCACGGCGTTGGAACCGCTGGTGGACAGCATCTTGGTGTCATAGGTGGTCCATTGTCCGGTGCCTGCCTTTTCCTCGAACCTGATCAGGCCAGTGGCCATCTGGGAACCTGCGCCCACACCGTGGACGGTCACTGAAGCGGTGACCGAGTCTCCAAGGGTTATGACCATCTTGTCGAGGGTCGATGCGATCTGCACCGGGTTGCTGCCAGGGTTGACGGTCAAGATCGCATCGTCATCGCCGCTCTGCGAATGGGAATAATTACCGTCTCCCGAGTAGACAGCGCGGAAGCTGTACGAATCGACGTACAGTGGAGCATAGGCCGCCGAGGTCGCCACTCCGTTGCTTCCGCTGATGGACAGGGTCGCGGTGTCATAGGTGGTCCAAATGCCTGGACTGCCCTTCACTTGGAACTCCGCCGTGCCGGTCGGCAGAGGGAAGTTGGTCCCTATGCCTGGGACTGTCACCGAAGCGGTGACCGAGCCGCCCAGGGACATGGAGGTCTGCGAGAGGACCATGGTGACCGGACCGCCATGGCCTGGGATGACCGTCAGTATCGCGGCTCCGTCCCCGGTCTGCGAGGCCAGGTTGTTGCTGTCGCCGCTGTAGATCACCCGGAAGCTGAATGAACCGATCACCATCGGCAGATAGGCGGTGGAGTTCGCCACTCCATTGGTGCCGTTTGCGGTCAGGGTCTTGGTGTCGAAGGTCGTCCATTCCTCCATGCCCGCCTTCACCTGGAAAGTGACCGTGCCGGTCGGGGCCGGGAAGTTGGTGCCCGGGCCGGGGACGGTCACTGAGTCGATGACGGAGTTGCCCAGAGTGATCGTAGACTCCGAGAGGACGTTGTTGATAGCACCAGACCCCATGTTGACGGTCAGGGACGAGGCGCTGTCGCCGCTTTGGGCGGCCATGTAGCTGCCGTCGCCCGAATAGAGCGCTCTGAAATAATACGAGGCCATGGATGATGGAACGAACGGATTCGAGGTGGCGACTCCGTCGGTGCCGCTCGCGGTAAGACTCTGGTTGTCGAAGGTCGTCCATGCTCCCGTGCCGACCTTATATTGAAAAGCAACCGAGCCAGAAGGCACTGGGAAGACCTGCCCCAGACCGGGGACGGTCACTGAGTTCGTGACCGATTCGCCAAGGTTGATGGTGGCTTTTGATAGTGTATCGGAGACAGTGGTCACGTACAGTCCCGTCAGGATGGTCAGTGACAATTCTGCGCTTTGTGAGCCAGCATAGTTGTTGTCCCCGCCGTAGACCGCACGGAGACTGTATGAATCCACAGAATATGGGGTGTAGGCAGAGGAATTCGCATTTCCATCCGTTCCGTTGGCAATAAGCATCTCGGTATCATAGGATGTCCATTGTCCGGACCCGATGCGCACCTGGAACGTTACCGTTCCGGCCGGAACGGCCGAACCGTTGCCCAGTCCGGGGACCGTCGCCGACTGGGTCACCGATTCGCCCAGGTTGATGGTGGTCTTGGAAAGAACGGACCTGATCGCGTTCGTTCCCGGATTCTGTTTCAGAGTGTCCGTTGTCTTGCCTGGTAAAAGCATGAACGCTCCGGCCACAACTAGCCCTGCGACAATCACGACAGCTATCACGACAAGCAGTTTGTGACCTGTATCTAATGGACTGATGCCCACACATACCACCTAGAATTGTGTCATATGAAGATGGAATATATAGAAACCTAACGTGATACAAAACATGATCATTACGATATTTCGGCATCGGGAAAGTACATTAAACGGTCGAGCATTTCGGGTTCATTCGGGGGTTTTGGATTGATAAAAGTGGTGCTGCTCAGGCATGGGGAAAGCGTCTGGAACAAAGAGAACAAGTTCACCGGTTGGACCGACGTCGATCTCTCGGAGAAAGGCATCCTCGAAGCGCACCGGGCCGCGAAACTCCTGACCGAGAACGGATACGTCTTCAACATGGCATACACTTCGGTCCTGACCCGGGCCATACGGACCCTGTGGATCGTGCTCGATGATATGAAGCTGATGTGGATACCGCAGCAGAAATCCTGGCGCCTGAACGAGAGGCATTACGGGGCACTCCAAGGGCTGAACAAGGCGGAGATGGCCGAGAAGTTCGGGGAAAAGCAGGTGCTGGTGTGGCGCCGCAGCTATGATGTCTGCCCTCCAGCCCTGGAGCCTGGAGATGTTCGCAGTTCTTTCAACGATCCCCGATATGCGGACATTGACGGTGAGATCCCGCTCACCGAGTGCCTCAAGGACACCGTTGCCCGATTCGTTCCTTACTGGGAAGGAACCATATCCCCACAGCTTCGCAACGGCAAGAAGATTATCATTGCTGCCCACGGCAATAGCATTCGTGCCTTGGTGAAATACCTGGACCAGGTCCCTGACGAGGAGATCGTCAATCTGAACATACCGACCGGAGTACCTCTGGTGTATGAGCTGGATGATGACCTGAGACCGCTGAGGCATTACTACCTTGGTGACCGGGAAGAGGTGGAAAAGGCAATGGCCAGCGTAGCCTCCCAGGGAAAGGCGAAGAAGTAGGCCATGCCATCCCCTGGATAGACACGGGCGTTCTCACCCGTTCTATGACCGCCATTCACCGACGTCGGTATCCGGCACAGGCCCTCACAAAGTTGTCGGCGAAACCGGGACACGAACCGAAGTGCAGATGGGTGTAGGATGCCAGCGAATTGTCCCGGACGAAGCCGTCCAGGCTCTTCGATATCCCTTTCTGCTTGTCCAGATCGTATGCGAACTCGTTCTCCGAGGTCTCGGAAACGTGCGAATAATGGAACACATGTCCCCTGGCGCTGCCGCCCTTGGGAGAAAGGACGCAATCCTTGATCACCTTCGCCTCCACATATCCCAGGGCCTGGAGCTTGCCGGTCATCTCCACCTTTGCGTCGAACATGCCGGTCATGCGGTGCTCCTTCCCGTCCATGGTCCGGAGCGTCTTGCAGGCATACATCATCCCCCCGCACTCGGCATAGACGGCCATTCCGTCGTCCGATAGCCGTTTCACCTTCTCACGCACGCCTGCGCTTGACGCCAGCCCTTGGGCGAACACCTCCGGGTAGCCGCCGCCGAAGTAGAGTCCGTCCACGTCCGGGACCTCCCCTGACATAGGGGAGAAGAACTCGATCCTTGCACCGTGCGAGCGCAGTATATCCAGGTTGTCCTCGTAATAGAAATTGAAGGCCGAATCCTTGGCCACCCCGATGGTGGCGACCTCTTTTTTGTTGGGGAAAAGATCCCCGGTCGGCGCTTCCACCGGCCCAGCGGTCCTGGCGATCTCCATCAACCGATCGATATCGATGCGCGCCTCCACCATCTTCCGAATCTCATCGTAGCGGGCGGGATCGAAATCCTCCTCGGCCGGCACCAGTCCCAGATGCCTGCTGCCCAGGGCCGCCTTCTCCACGGTGAAAATGCCGCCGAGGGATTCCACCCCCCTGAGGGACGATTCCAGCATATGCAGGTGCCGTTCCCCGGCCACATTGTTGAAGATGACCGCGGCCACGTTCACTTTTCGATCGTATTCCTGGAAACCGAGGGCGACCGCCCCGAGGCTGCGTGCCGAGGCATGGGCATCCAACACCAGGATGACCGGCGAATCGAGAGTCTTTGCCAGGTGGGCGGTGCTTCCCTCATCGGAGGTCCCATCGAACCCGTCGTACATTCCCATGACCCCCTCGATGACCGCGATGTCCGCTTTCTGGCTGCTGCGGACGAACAGCTCTTTCACCGCGCCGGGGAACATCCAGGTGTCCAGGTTCCGGGATTTCCGGTCCATCAGGATGGAGTGGTGCATCGGATCTAGGAAGTCCGGGCCCACCTTGAACGGCTGGGCGGCCAAGCCCCTGGCTTTGAGCGCCAGAAGTATCCCCACCGTGATCGTCGATTTGCCTACGCCGCTCCGTTCACCGGCCATCACTATCCGGGGGACATTGCTTATCAAGACCATTCCCCCACAACGACCACGAACAGGTTGGTCTTTGTCTCTGGAGGATTAAGTGCCGTCCCTATCTGCACCCTCTCGTCAGGATAACCCAGTCTTTCGCAAACCGCGATGCGGCACTCCGAATTGGCGGATGCGAGCTTCGAGGCCAGTTCGCTGACCGAGAAGGTAGGGTCGGCGAGAAGGAAGACATTCCTTCCCCGGAGCACTTCCTCCGCTGCGTTCCTCAATGCCATCGGATGATACTTGCCGTGGGCGCTCATGATCACCGTGTTCTCCAGCGGAGCACCCAGCCTGGCATAGGCGACCTGCATCGAGGATATGCCGGGAATGACCCTTTCCGCCCTGCGCCCCAAGCCGGCCAGCATGGGATCGCCGGTGGATAGCAGGACGGCATTTTCCGGCACCTCGTCCAGAGCGGCGTAGTCGTCCACCTGGATGACCTTGGCCCCTTTTCTCAGATGTGACTTGGCCAGTTCCAATGATCGTTTCGAACCACAGACTGTCCGCGCCTTGGCCAGTTGCCGAATGGCCTCTTCCGTCATCATGCCCGGCCCACAGCCCACTCCTATCACGATCATAATAGTTCACCCAACGCTTTCCCTGATCGGTCGAGCAAAAGTATCCTGACCTTAGGGTTCACCGCCCGATAGAGCTGGAACACTCGATCCAGGACCTCCTTCCATCTGTCGGACGCGGCGAGATCGTCGAACGATGACCGATCGTACTCCTCCAGCACATGCGGGACGACCGCCCTGATTATGTTGCCGGGAAGTCCGCACACCACCACCTCGTTCTGCGCACCCTTCACCGCTTCCAGCATCATACGACCAACCATTATCACCTCGTGGTCCGGGAAGAACAGACGGGACATGCGGAGACCCATCTTCCCGGTTGTGAGGACGACCTTATCGGCGGTCAGCTTGTCGAACCGCCCTTCCTCGATGTGATCGTCCCAGGGATCCACCAGGCCGGTGGTGCCAAGGACTGATATGCCCCCATCGATGCCGAAACGAGGATTGACCGTCCGGATGGCGATCTTCTCCCCATCCACCACGTGAAGCTCGACACGCACCCCCCTTATACCGATCTCCTCCTTTGCCTGGGAGATCGCCAGCACTATCGACCCCAATGCGCTGGCGCTGATCGCTGGGGAGCCAGCGACCTTCGATCCTTCTGGCAGGGCGTACTCCCCGATCCCTTCGCAAGGGAGCAGGTGCACCCCCTCGCCCTCGGAGAATGCCTCGGCGACGAACTCAGCCCTTGCCGTAGGGTCATCCAAGTAGTCTCCGGCGAACTTAAGGCAGGATGCAGCGCCCTCGTTCCCTACGACTGGGACATCGATGCGTATCCCGCTAGGCAGTGTTATCGTGACCGTTTCCACCGGTCCGTCCAGCGACAGGACCGCCCCCTTACAGGCGGCCGCCGCGGTAGTTCCAGTGCTGAAACCCCTCCGGAGCACCTCTCCCTTCGAGTTGAGGACGGCCAGGCCCTGTTCGACCAATTTCGACCACGCCTTGTCCCTTATCAGTTCCGACCATTTTGCCGGATATTCAAAACCTGTGACCGGATCCTTCATGCACATCGACCTTCCGGGTTGGCCCCTGGACATGGACGGTATGGTTACATAGGTTTTCTAACTTGCCCATGGGCCTTGGCCTTAACGCCATTTCATCGGACAACAGTTATTTAAGGACGCAATTCCAACTGAAATCCGGTGCGAGCATGGAAGAGCTAAAGGTCAAACTGGAGTTCAGCAAATTCCCGTCACAGTTCACTTGCGACGGGGCGAACACGTCGCCTAAGGTGGAGATCACCGGAGGCAAGGGGATGTGTCTGGCCATGATTCTTGACGATCCCGATGCACCGATGGGGACGTTCACCCACTGGGTCATCTGGAATGTGGTCCCGGTCGGCACCATTCCGGAGAACATGCCCAAGGAAAAGATCATCTCACATCCGATCGCGGCAGTCCAAGGCAAGAACTCGGGGAACCGTGTAGGCTATACCGGCCCCTGCCCGCCGGGTGAAAAACCGCACCGGTACTTCTTTAAGGTCTATGTTCTGGACAAGATGCTAAACCTGCCCCCCGGTTCCATCAAGGCAGAGCTGGAAGGGGCAATGGAAGGCCATGTGGTGCAAAAAGGCGAGACCATGGCCACCTATGTCCGCTGAGCCGTCTCGGAGGTGGGGCGGAGCCCTGCGGCCAGCATGTCCATCGCCCGGACCATGTCGGTGCGGGACAGGATGCCTATGAGCTTACCGTCGACCAACACCACGACCCGCCCGATGGACAACTCGTTGAACACCTTCAGTGCGTCCACCGCCTCCATATAAGGAGGCACATGGATCACCTGCTTGCTCATTATGTCCTGAACTCTGGTCGTGTCACGTTTCGCGTCTGGGACCAGGGTCACATCCTGGAAGGTCACCATCCCGACGACCTTGTCCCCCTCGATCACCGGGTAGCCCATGTGTTTCTCCCTCATCATTCTGGCCAGCAATTCATGCGCGGTCTCCTCCGGGGTCACGGTCGACACCTCCCGGGTCATGATCTCTCCGACCTTGATGCCGGTGAGCAAAGAGGTCACTTTGGTCTGCTGGTACTCCCCCTCCGCCCCGGTATAGAGGAACAGAGCGATGAGGATAAGGATGAAGTTCAACGTGAGCAGCCCGAATATGCCCATGCCCACAGCGAACACCTTCCCGATGTCGACGGCATATTTGGTGGCCTTCAGGAAACTGACCCTCCGGGCGAGCAGCGCCCGCAACACTCTTCCTCCGTCCATGGGGAAGGCTGGGAGCAGGTTGAACGCGCCTAGCAGAAGGTTGTAGAAACCGATCAAACTGAACATGAGGACGGCTGCCTGCAGTTCGACCCCTCCGCTCAGGTCCTTGGTGAGGAAGTACATCAAAGAGACGACCGCACCGATGACCAGGCTCGACCCCGGTCCCACGAAGGCCATCCAGGCCTCGCCTTTGGCCTCTCCGGGCTGCTCCTCGATCTCAGAAACGCCACCAAATATCAACAGCGTTATGCCTGAGATCTTGTAATGGTTCCGTAAGGCAACATAGGAATGGCACAGTTCATGGATAAGTATCGAGGCGAAGAATATGACCGCGGCCACGGTGCCGAGCAACGCCTTGCCCACATCGTCCACTGCCAGATTGTCGAATCCGATCTTGAATCCAAAGAACTCGGAGAACGAGAAACCGAAGACCAGGGCGAAGAACGGCAGTATGATCAGGAAGGTATAGTGAAGGTAGATCGGAATGCCGAGGATACGCCCGATACGGAGAGACCATCTCATGGCGTGCTATTCAGAGCAGGCAGTTGATATTTCTTGTCATCTCTCAGCTCTTGGATCCCCATGGTTTTCATCGATGGACAAACACAATCCTTTCTGGGAAAATTCGACCGATGGAGATATTATTCTTTGGTAAAGAAGCGTTAGGACACTGGGAAATCGATCAGGCCAGGAGGACCGCGGGAATTGATTGATGACTTGATGTGCAACTTAGCCCGTTTTCATGCTCTCAAGGCAAGAGCGTCGAACTTTGCATCTGCGCGCCTGAGACACTCATAGATCATGTGAGCTATCTCAGCATAGGCGATCTTTGCATTGGGCTCGAATGCATCCTTGATGAGATGAACGATGTCTTCTTTGTATTCGCTGTATGGTGAATCGTCAAGAGACCTGGATATGATCTCGAACAATCGATTCACCGCCAGTTCCGACATGTTCTCAATGATCTCGAGGTAACGATCCGACTTTGGTTCTATCTCGATCACATCCACCAATATCGAAATCTCCTCTTCGACCGCCCCATGACAGTAGGGGCAGGTTGGATGGTCATTCTCCTTGCTAGGGACGGAAACCTCACCTAGATTCATGTTGCATAGGCTGCAGTACCACATACGATTTGTATCAGTCCACCCGGGGCCATATATCATTAATCAACATAGAAAATGAGGGGAAATGGGCAATCCTTCGTTAACCTTGTCCAACATATCAAAAGTGTTCGAAAGGACAGATATTTTCCAATTTCTACCGATGATGCACAGCAACAACCATAAGTCGGTCCATATCAAGAGCCGTATCAATACTGACCAGATTTGGTAATTGCTCGTACATATCTCGAAGCATAGTATTGTTTCGAACGCTGTCTATTTGTATCCCATGACGATAAACTATTAACCGGACCAAGATTTGAATCCTGGCCGCATCTTGACAGCTTTCCACGACCGGGAAAGAAGGTGAAATGATCATGACGGGTGGATATACTGGAAGAAGGATAGAGGGGGTTTTGATGCGTATCCGCACAAAGCTCGATACCGATGATCTTAGCCAGAAAGCGAATCCTGAGGAAGTGCACAGGTCCGTGGGTAAGATGATCAATTCCCTCGACAAACTGATCTACGATTCGAACTATTTTGGAAAGAACATACCGGAGATCAATCAGCTGACCGAAGTAAAGAGAATGCTGAAGGATGTTGGTTCTGTCAATGAACATCCAGATATTGAACGTATAAAATATGCCATTGATGGGATACTGTACACCAAGCGAGCAATGCTGAGAAGGTCACTGGGGGAATGAGCCTTCCTACAGTGCCTTATAAATCCTCATCGGATGGCCGTTATTTCGGTGGCTAAAGAACAATAATCGGTCTGAGTCGAGACCGTGTACCTTCACCCGCGATAATTCGGTATTGTCAAGACAATACCCAATAATTGTGTAAATATTCTATATATAGTATATATAATTCGAAATTCACATTCTCCGATATGGATAGAATCAAATATGCTCTTCTCCACTCTTTTCTTAGGCGAAGGAAGTGAGGAGCATGTATGTTCAATCGAACATGGACCCGCCGTTGGCCTCGATGACGATGAAGATCGAAGATCGGTTGAGAGCTCTAGCTAAAAAGGAGTATATCGATCTTGGATCCGACAACAAAGTACCAGAACTGGTGGAAAGGTTGTGCGATGCAGATGCCATTTAACCGACGGAATCAAGGGCTATCAGATACCTTTGGGAGGTCTGCGATAAGGTGGCGTATGCGTGTAGGATCGATCCTGAATTGATCGAGGATGCCGCGGATATGGGCGAACGAGTTCTTCGGATCATCGACAACAGGCTCGCCTGTGAGTGATCTCTGTATTCTCCGGATCATTTAGAAAGAGAGTTTGATTCCGGTATCAGGACTCCAAACCTTCCAGATTTGATACTGCCCCGGATTCAATGAACCTTCTGTATCATTAATGACGAAAACTGGGCGGGTAACTTGATCTTGAGATGGTTGTTTTTACATTCAGTATGTTCGACTGAGTCGACCTAAAATATCACCTCTCCCGTACCGAGTGGCGGGATAGAAATGGTCGATGCGAAACTTATCGAGAAGTCCAAGGAGCATTTCGCCAAGATTGTGATCGAGCAACTGGAAAGGATCGAGAAGATGAAAGCGTCCGAGCAATGGACGGACTACTCCAAGCTGGACACCATTCGCATCGGCATCGTCGGGGGAGACGGCATCGGACCATACATCTGCGGTCATGCCAGGACTGTCCTGGAAAGGCTCCTGAAGGACGAGATCGCCTCGGGCAAGGTGGAGCTCGTCACCATCGAGGGGCTGACCATCGAGAACCGCGCCAAGGTCCTCAAGGCAATACCGGACGACGTTCTGGATGAGATCAAGAAATGTCACGTGGTCCTGAAGGGACCGACGACCACTCCGAAGAAGGGCGATCCATGGCCGAACATCGAATCTGCGAACGTGGCGATGAGAAGAGAGCTGGACCTCTTCGCCAATGTCAGGCCGGTCCGGGTGCCGGAGCAGGGTGTGGACTGGATGTTCTTCAGGGAGAACACCGAGGGAAGCTATGTCCTGGGCAGCAGGGGCATCAATGTGAACGACGAGCTGGCCATCGATTTCTGCGTGGCCACCAAGCAGGGAACGGACCGGATCATCCAGCTCGCGTTCGAGCACGCCAAGAAGAACGGCATCAAGAAGGTGACCGCCGTCACCAAGGCCAACGTCATCAAGGCCACGGACGGCAAGTTCCTGGCTACCATGGAGCGCATCGCCAAGGAATATCCGGGCATCGCCTGGGATGACTGGTTCATCGATATCATGACGGCGAAGCTGATCGACCCATACCGCAGGAAGGACTTCCGGGTGATGGTCATGCCGAACCTTTACGGCGACATCCTGACAGATGAGGCCGCACAGATCCAGGGCGGCGTCGGAACGGCCGGCAGCGCCAACATCGGCAAGCAGTACGCCATGTTCGAGGCCATCCACGGTTCGGCCCCGAGAATGGTGGAGGAGGGCCGCGGTCAGTTTGCGGACCCATCGAGCATCATCAAAGGTGCCTCGATGCTGCTGAACCACATCGGCTTCGTCGACAAGGCTATCAGGCTCGAGATGGCACTGGACGTCTGCTGCCAATACGAGAAATGGATAAAGATGACCGGCCGCTCGGACGGAGCGACCGGAGAAGAGTTCTCGAGATATCTGCTCGAGACCCTGGCCGATCCCGGCCTGGAAAAGAAATGGAATGGGTTCCAGGCCTGATCACCGGGGTGACTTTCCGGTCACCGTCGGATTCTCCGGATAGGAGACCCACTCCGAGAATCCGCCCTCGTGCAGCTTCACACGCGGATACTGGAAGTAGAACCTGAACAGGTTGAACTCGTTGGTCGCCTCCCGGCCAGTGCCGCAGGAGCATATCACCAACTTGTCTTTGGTGATACCCGCTTTTTCTATCATGTCCAGCAGCACATCGTCGGGCTTGAGCTGTCTCGGGTTATCGTCTGCCATTAATTTCCGCCATGGGAAGCTGATGGCTCCAGGTATGTGGCCTGGCTTTATCCACGGTCCCTGCCCCTCATAGGTCGCTGCAGGTCTGGCGTCCAGAACGACCACATCGTCGTTATCCTTGATCTCGTTCATTTCCTGATATTCCAGGAAATATTCGTCCCGCACCTCCGCCAGGAAGTCCGTTTCATTTCGTTCGGGGAAGACCTTGGTCACTTCACGCTTCTCGTTCCGCCACTTGTCGATACCCCCGTCCAGGATCATCACGTTGTCGTGGCCATATCGTACCAGAGAGTACGCTGCCATGGTCTGTTCCAGACCGTCTCCCCAGTGCTTATACTGGCCCTCCCCGGTGTATACCACGACTGGCAGCTCCGGCTTGATCCCTGTCCGGCCGAATGCCGCCTCGATCTGCTCCGGAGGAGACCATACCCCGGGCCTCCTCTTGAAATAGGTGCGGAGGCACCCCTCCTCCAGATAGACGGCTCCGGGAATATGCTCCTGGATGTAATCGTGGATGTTAGGCTGGATGTCGACGATCATCATCTTATTGTCGTCTAAATGATCCTGTAGCCATTCGGTCGAGACCCACTTGATCCGGCATTTGCCTTTCGGGTATGGACATTCCGTCATCATGTTCCCACAATCCTGTGCGGAAATAATTGGAGCAATTCACTAATAAAACTGATTGCACGGGCAGGTCAATGCCTATACCCGTTAAGTTCAGCATTGATGCTGGCAGCTCAGATTGACTTTACGAAAACCGAAGGCATCTCAGACGATCTGAGATTGGTATTTTGTGTACCGGTCCAAAAGATAGCAGACGTGGTCGCCTACTTCCTTGCTGATATACCCCTCATGCTCCGTCTGCCGCACGAAATCCTTGGCGTCGTGGATGCCCTGGCGGGAGCCTTTCGCTATGACACTGGCTAGGAATGTGGTCATCAAAGCTGGGTCGAGCCCCTTGGAGTTCATCGCTTCTCTCATGTCAAACTTGAAAGCCAGCAATTTCCTCTGGTTCAACATCGCGGTCCTGGTAAAATCGGAACTGCGCTTGTTGTGATCGTTCACGGTGCTTCGCCCTTTGTACTTTGACTTTCCTGAGTATCCTGCCAAAATCATTTCTCCGATGAAACTCTGACAAATAAAGTAGTATATAAATCATTGGAATATAGCGAAATCGAACTAATGCATTAAAATGGAAGTAACAATCATGATCAATAAAGCATCTGGAGGGCAATGAAAATGACGCCTTGTGGCGTCTGATATGTTTACTTCCCCTTCTTTTTGGGTGCCGCTTTCTTGACCTTGGGAGCTGGTTTGGATTTCTCCTCTTCCATCTTTGCATCCTCTTCGTCCCACTCCGCCATCAGTTTGGAGATGCCATGCTTCGCATTGGACCAGGTCGGGACGCCACCGGTGAGGACGGCTATCGACAGCGCTTCCATGATCTCCTCGCGCATCGCACCGAAGTTCTTGGCCACCTTGGCCTGGGGATAGATGCAGTCGTCGCACATGCGGACGGAGACGCAGGCCAGAGCGATCAGGCGCTTGGTCTTCTTGTCCAGTGCACCCTTGTACTCCATTATCTCATCCATGTCCTTGATCAGGATGGCCAGGTCAGGGTGGTGCTTCTGGATATGGCTCAGGGTGAGCGGCACGAAATTGCCCATCCTTGCCGAGAGCTCGTCGACCGCCGCGTCAGCCTTCATGCATTTCCCTTTATCTTTTGAACATGCATCCATATTTATCGTCACCTTGCCTGAGGTATTATTCGAGGTGCCGTATTATGTTTGCCGTTTGGGGCTTACTTTTCCGACAGTTCGTGCCAGTTGGAACCGGGTTCTTCAATGTCCCCTTCGTCCTTTTCCTTATTGGGCGCGATCAGGTTGTTGTTCAGGACCTTCTTCCTCTCCGCCGGGTCCATGCGCTCTCCGGTCACCATGTAGACGACGCGTTCGCCTATGTTGCATGAATGGTCCGCAATACGCTCCAGATACCTGGCGACCAGGACGTAGTTGATCCCTGCCGTGATCTTCTTCGAGTCCTCCATCATGTATGTCAGCATCTCCCGGAAGATCGTGTCATAAAGGCTGTCCACCTCATCGTCCCGTTCGAACAATTCCCTGGCCATGACCGAGTCACGCTTGGTGAAGCTTTCGATGGAATCGTGGACCATTTCGACGACCAGCTCTGCCATGTGCTGGATGTTGACCATCCTGGTGAAATGGCCCTGGGCCTCGAACACCTCGGACACTTCGGCGATGTCGTGGGCATAACGCCCTATCCGGTTCAGATCCTCGATGATCTTCAAACAGGCGGAGACCGTCCTCAGGTCCCCTGCCACCGGACTGTAGAGGGCGATCAGGTCAAGGCAGTGTTTCTCGATCAGATTGTCGTAATGGTAGAGCTCCTTGTCCAGTCTGTTCACGTCCTTCATAAGGACGTCGTCACCGGTGGCGATCAGCTTGACCGCCTTCTCGATCGCCTCATTTGCCCGGTCCGACATCTCCCGGACCTCCCGGTTCAGCCCATCCATCTCCTGCAAGAACGATATGTTCGAAGTCATTTCAACCCATCCTCCCGGTGATATACTGCTCTGTGAGATCCTTCTGCGGATTCTCGAAGATCTGCTTGGTGTCCCCCATCTCGATAAGTTCGCCAAGATAGAAGTAGGCGGTCTTGTCCGCGACCCTGGCCGCCTGCTGCATGTTGTGCGTGACGATCAGAACGGTGAAATCTTTCTTCACGTCGATCAGCAGGTCTTCGATCTTGGACGTGGCGATCGGGTCGAGCGCGGAGCAGGGCTCGTCGAACAGAATGATCTCCGGCTTTACAGCCAGCGCTCTGGCGATGCAGAGTCTTTGTTGCTGCCCGCCCGATAACCCATAGGCCGATTTGTCCAGCCGGTCCTTTACCTCTTCCCACAGTGCCGCCCGCTTCAGGCTCCATTCGACATTGTCCTTGAGCTCTTCCTTGGTGATCTTGCGGTTCTTCTTGCGCTTCTTGGGATCCTTCTCGTTCTCGTCGATGGTGTCGATGCCGTGAAGTCGTGGAGCATAAGCGATGTTCTCAAATATCGATTTCGGGAACGGGTTGGGTTTCTGGAACACCATGCCAATGTGCCTTCGGACGTCGACCACGTCCACACCCTTGGCGTATATGTCGGTGTCGTCCACCTTGACGCACCCTTTGACCGTGCAGGACGGGATCAGGTCGTTCATGCGATTGATGCATCGTATGAACGTAGACTTGCCGCATCCGGAAGGGCCGATGATGGCAGTTATCTCGTTCGCGTTGATGTCCATGTTGACGCCCCGTAGGGCATGGTTCTTGTCGAAGAAGACGTTGAGATCTTTGACGCTGATCTTGACTGGCATGGTTACCACCTGTATTTATCCCGATATTTCTTTCTCAGATAGATCGCGAAGAGGTTCATCCCGATGACGATGGCGAGGAGGACAATTGCCGATGCATACTGTATCGGCGCCGTCAGCGCCGAGTTCGTCGATTGAGAGGACATGATGTAGATGTGATAGGGCAAGGCCATGTACGGGCCGAACAGCGATGGGAGGCCTGGCGCCAGCGCCGTGGCTCCCAATGCTAATATGGGCGCCGTCTCGCCGGCGGCACGCGACAGGGAAAGGATCGTCCCAGTAAGTATTCCGGGCATGGCATATGGTATGACATGATGCCGCACCGTTTGCCATTTGGTCGCACCAACTGCCAGTGACGCCTCGCGGACCGTGGACGGGACGGCGATCAGGGCCTCCCTGGTGGTGACGATGACGACCGGGAGCACCAGCAGGCCCAATGTCACACCAGCGACCAATATGCCCAGGTCGAGCTGGAGGTAGGCGACCAAAAGTCCCAGGCCCAGCAGACCATACACGATCGAAGGGACCCCGGCAAGGTTGTGGACGATGATCCACACGAACTTAGCGAAGCGGCTCTTTCCCTGATATTCGACCAGATAGACCGCCCCAAGCACGCCAATGGGGACGGCGAACGCCAGGACGACCAGCATCAGATAGACCGTTCCCACAATGGCTGGGAATATACCTCCCTGGGTCATTGACCCGCGAGTATCGATCTTGGGCGCCTGCGTCAGGAAATCCAGGCTCAGCTTGCCTATGCCTCCGATCAGGATAAAACCGATCAGGATGGCCAGTATCCCGACCACTAACCAGGCGCAGCCGCGGAAGGCCATGAAGTAGAGCTCTTCCTTCTCCTTGCGGTTCACTCGTAGGCCTCCCTGAACTTCTTAAGGATTACTTCCGCGGCCAGGTTGATGACGAACGTCAGAATGAACAATAGCAGGCCAACGGCAAAGAGCGCGTTGTAATGTATCTCGGTCCTGGCCACCTCTTGTATGTCCAGGGCGATGGCCGATGTCATGGTCTCCATCGGATTGAAGATGTTGGTGGTTAGCTGCCGGGCACTTCCGGTGGCCATGAGCACGGTCATGGTCTCGCCTATCGCCCGTCCAAACGATAAGATGATGGCGGCCACTATCCCGGACAATGACGCCGGGATCACCACTCCCTTGATGGTCTCCCATTTGGTGGCGCCTAAAGCCAACGACGCCTCCCTCAGGCTTCCAGGAACGGAGTTCATGGCGTCCTCTGATATGCTGACCATAATCGGGATCATCATGATCGATAAGGCTATCGCCCCGACCATGCCGTTGAGGGTCGTCCCGGTGTTGAATACGGCTTGGACAAAATGGGATAGCACCAGCATGGCGAACAGACCGAAGACTATGGACGGAATACCAGCCAGAAGCTCGATGACCGGTTTGAGATATCTCTTGATGGTGGGGTGGGCCACTTCGGCCAGATAGATGGTGCAGCCGATGCCGATGGGGATGGCAATGAGCGCCGCCACTGCGCTCGTCAGAAGGGTTCCCACTAAGAGCGGCAGCACGCCAAAGAAACCGGCGGCGGGGGCCCATTGGGTCCCGGTCAGGAAATCCAATGTGGAGACCTGAGCAAAAAACGGGTAGGCCTGTGTTAATAGGAAAACGAAGACCGCACCCAAGGTGAAAATGGATATCGAGGCGAAAACCAGAAGTCCCTTCTCTATCAGGAACTCGGTGATCCTCGAAGTGCGGCTGCGGCTACTGGTGGTAAGATCCAGGCTCATTAGGAGACCTCAAATGATAGCATAGGAAAGATGATGAAAAGGTTTGATGGGTTTGCTGCGTTCGGCAGGTCTGATTTAATCCCTGGAAAGCCTAATCTCCGCTGCTTGGATCAGAGAGATTATGCTGTTCCCGCCTTCCATGACTGTCTGGGAAGCGGTTGTGGCCTCCTTGGCATAACCGATTCCGACATACCCGATCGCTCCTTTGTTGTCCTTGCATTGCTGGACGATCGGAGCGGTCGAGGAGAACTGCTGCATCGTGGCGCTCGGCAGCTGCCCCATGGTGGTGTTGTGGAAGTAGTCGTACGTGCCTGACGATGAGTCACGGCCGTAGAGGACTATTGCCTGGTCCTTTCCTCCGACCTGGTTCCAGTTGGTGTAGTTCCCGTTGTAGATCTGCCTCAGCTGGTCAATGGTCAGCGAGGTGATGCTGTTGTCGCTGTTGACGATGATGGCGATCCCGTCGACCGCGACCTTGAACTCCATCGGCTGGTAGCTAGGGTCGGTGGTGTTGACAAGCTCGGAGGCCTTTATGGCCCTGGACGCTTGTGCTATGTCGCACTTGCCTTCTTTCAGGTTCTGTATGCCCGTTCCACTTCCCGGGAAGTTCAGAGAGATGGTTATGCCAGGGTAGTCCTTGGCAAACGACGCCTGCCAAAGGTTCGCCATCTCCAACATGGTGGTCGAACCGGACTGCACTATGGAGCCGGTCGATGTTCCGGTAGTACCGGCAAGCTTGGCCTGCATGGCCGCTTGTATGTCAGAGGGCAGTGAGTAGAACCCAGCGTCACTGGCGTTCTTCTGACCTTTGCTAGTTGTCAGGATCCAGTTCAGCCAGGAGATCTCAGCGCCGGTGAGGGTGGTGACGTTTCCATGGGTGTACAGGTACAGGTACCTGGAAATCGGATAGCCTCCGTTCGCGCTGTTATTGGCGTACTCTAATACGGCAGCCTGGTCCAACGGGGAATAGGCGGTCGAGCTCGAGGTCGCTTTGATCGTGACAATCTTAATGCTTGGCGTTGAATTGCTGCTGTTGTTCGAGAGCAACAGGGCGGCCCCTATTCCCGCGACCAACAGAATGGCAATCACCGCCACTGATATGTACATGACTTTTTTTTCCATATTGACTCACCATTACTGGTTCATGAAATGGGATGCCTGATCCTTGTTTCGCGGAAGATACGTCTTGCTCGTGATACCGACCGACGTGATGTACATAGACACCTTATTCTCCACTCAGACACCATTCCGGGAAATAAAACAAAGAGAGTGTGTTTATATACATTCTCGAAGTAGAACATATACTGCTATATTGTATATAGTCAAGTCAATATCGTATATATTGTAAGTACAATACCTAGATAACATATTCTTCGACTTGCAACAGGTGAATGTCCGTGGATATACGTAGGATACAAAAGACCGGTGCTTCAACGATGACGGTATCGTTGCCTAAGGACTGGATAGACTCGCAAGGT
Organism: Methanomassiliicoccales archaeon; assembly: GCA_036504055.1. Lineage (NCBI taxonomy): Archaea > Methanobacteriati > Thermoplasmatota > Thermoplasmata > Methanomassiliicoccales > Methanomassiliicoccales archaeon. The sequence continues at coordinate 29,891 of DASXVU010000042.1, forward strand.
CTCAAGGCCGGAGATCCGGTCGGGATGCAGTTGATGCCGGATGGCACTGTCTGTGTTGACCCAAGGAGCGATCGAAAAAGGGAACCGACCAGGAAGACCATCCGAATTGAGAAAGAGGAGTCGGAAGAACATCTCACGAGAAAGCTGATCGGGGCTTATCTAGCCGGTTATAATATCATAGAGGTAAGGTCCAAGGATCGTATAGACCACGACATCAAACACGCCATCAAGGACTTTGCGAGGCTCGTCATCGGACCGGAGGTGATCGAGGAGACCAGCAACAGTGTCGTCCTTCACGACCTTTCAGACCCGGTCGAACTGCCTCAGGAAAAGTGCGTCCGCAGGATGCATCTGATCGTCAGCTCGATGCACAAGGACGCTATGGAGGCGTTCAAAGACGGAGATGTGGACATGGCCCACGACATCATGGACCGTGATGCGGACGTGGACCGTCTTTACTGGATGACGGTGAAGCAATACAATCTCATTATCAAGGACCGGAAGCTTGGAGAGCGGATCGGTGTGGATATCTATGAAGGGATGAACCTCATGCTCGTGGCAAGGGGCATTGAGCGCATCGGCGACCACGCTGAGAAGATCGCCAAGAATGTGATCATGGCGTCCGATTCCAAGGTGAAAATGGACGGACTGGGAACGATCCAGGAGCTTTCTACAAAAGCGTTGGAAGTGCTTGATAGGTCGATACAAGCTTTCTTCCTGAAGGACATCGGGTCGGCCAATGCGGCCATAGATGCCGGAAACATCCTCGTCCAGAACCTAGAAAAATTGAGCACCCAAATACGCATGCCCACCGACAAGGCGGCGGTGGTGGCAACCAATGTCATCGATTCGATCATCAGGACCACAATGTACTCGATGGACGTTTCGGAGGTTGCGATCAATGGGGCAATGAACAAGAAGGACTGAACGCCGGCAATAAGATCCATCAATTGTTCGGTCATCCCCAGATTTCGAACCTCGCCATATCTCGAATGGTCGAGTCATTGGAAGAATAGAATCTCGAATCTGACGAACGATTGCTGCCAGACTTCCGCAAAGGTGTGGGGAAGAATGGGCTTGGTCCGGTAAGATATTTATCTATTGATCGCTGACGATCCGCTCATCGCTCTTATATGGAGTCAGAATACACCATGCTTTTCATGTATTCCGCCAGCTTGACCTTGTCTTCATGGGTCATGTTATTGATGTCCCGACCCACGAAGGTGCGGAATCTCCTGATTCGGTCCACCCCGTATCGGTAGTGGTCGATATCGCGAAGCACATGTTCCAGTTCGATGATCACTGCCTGGATGTCCAAAAGGCACTTTACTTCGCCTTTCACATCGGGATGATCGCATCCTTCCAACCGGGCGATCAGGTCGAGGACCTCCTTTTTCCATTCCTCATAATGAACTTCAATCCCCCAATACAGCTCGATGTCCCCCACCATCCATTCTTCAACGAGCTTGGACTCATCAGCGGACACCGGTTCATTCAGGTTCAGTTTCCCGATTATTGTCAGGGCTTGTTCTCGGTAGATCTCCTGATAACCTTCCCGTGCCCAATTCTTGAGCCGGTCCAGGGGCAATGGCCTTGGAACATGCGATCCAGAGTCCATATCCTGGATCATCAGCTTAAGGTTACCAGATACTTCGGCGACGGTGTCCTCGATGTTCATTTTCATGGAACATTTTGAACAACCATGAAGCAATCATAATGGTTCCCCTCCGTATTCATTATGTGAAAATAGAATACTTACAGCGATGACTTGGTACTGAACGGTACCCACGAATCCAAAGCCAGATGTTTAGAATCAAATTGCATTGAAAACAGATACTTTGTGACGACGTTTGTTCCTTGACCGTCAGTGGACTCGTTTACCAAATCCGCATTGTCTTCTGCAACCAGCATTATCAGAAATGATCGCAAAAAAGAAGGGTGAGAATTCAAAGGGGAACGGTTCAGTACGAAGAATAGTTGCCTGGCTTTGTATTTATTTTATATAGATAATTTGTAAGGAATATACCTCATTCGGAGGTAAGGCTATATAAGGAACGCTCAATCTATTTTTTTATCCGTTGACAGAGGGGAAAGCAGATGGAGTACTCGAAGAGAATTATTGAAGAGCTCTCGAATTTACCGAACTACAAGGACAATTTCACAGAATCATTGGCGGAATTTGGGGTGACGAGCATCGAAGACCTAAGGCAGGTTCTGTCGGACACCGAACGGACGTCATCCATGATCTCGGCCGTAAAAGGATTGGGACCGAGAACCGTCCAACTTTGGGAGAAAGCCCTTTCGTCGACAGAGGAAGCATCCGAGAATATTTCCGAGGAGCAGCCTGAAGCACCAGAGGAAACCCAGGAAAACGTCGAACCCATGGAGGAAGAGGCAGCGATTCCGGCCACAGAAGAAGAGACCCCCCATGACGAAGTCGTCGAAGGACCTGGCATCCATAGGCCCGAGCGAAACCTATCTTGCACCATGGCGGACCTCAAGGAGATCCAGCAGACCACCGTCGACCTACTGCAGATGAATGGTTCCAAGAAGAAGGGAAGAATGGCATCGGTCGAGTATGCGGTCAAAAAGTTGACCGGAGCGGGAATGGAGGTCACCATAAGCAAGGAAGGAGGCGCTCCGGTGGTCGTGGCCAACAAGGGAGAGGGCGGAATCGTCCTCTGGGGACATCTGGATACAGAACGCCTTGCAGGAATGAAACGGAAGAAACAAGGCAATATTCAGGGTGACATGGTCAATGGTCGCGGAGCGGCCAACATGAAAGGGGCGGTGGCGACAATGATCTGCGTATCCAACAGATTGGTCTCCTGGCAGGTGCCATTCTCCATCGTACTTACCACGGATTCGCTGGGAGAGCAGAAAGGAGCGGAATCGCTGGCCGATGACTCCCTGATCCGGCGAAGCAAAGGGATCTTGATGCTCGCGCCCACCAGTATGAGATCGGTCGTCGGTCAGTACGGATATGCGGCGATTCTCGTCACAACTTATGGGGACGGGGCCGTGATGAAGATGGCGTCCTTCCTGAAGGGGCTCACTAATGAGATCGAGAGTTCGCCAGAAAGGTTGTCGGTGAAAACTGGACTGATACGCGGCGGAAAGAAGAGGATGCCGTATGCACCTGCATTATCCTGCGGGGTCGTTCTGGAAATAGAGACCAGGGAGACCACCGATTTCGCGATATCTATTATCGAGGGCATACTTGATCAAACTGAACACAACGTCGAGATCCTCTGCAGAAGCGAAATGGCGGAGTTCGACCGGACCAATGATCTCGTTGCATCGGTGACCGAGCTGACAAAGACTGAGCCGGTCTTTGAGATGATCCATTCCGAGGCGGGCAAGATAGTCTCTGCCAACCCAAAGATCGTGCTCTGTGGGCCAGGAAATATCGCCAACTCGCAATCTGATCAGGAATACGTGACCCTGAACGATCTGGAAAAGACCTTTGAGACCATATTGACCTTGATCGATGGTGCAGAGCCGCTGGAGGGTGCGTAGGACCCAACCTTATTCACCATACGAATTGAATTCTTTGATATACCATATGTGTCGAACAGATGAATCATGAGGGGCTGGTTGGTCATATTCAGACCACCGAGGACGGGCCATGTGGTCAGGGCAGATAGACTGCATAAAAGACCTGGTCGTTCATTTGCGAGGATCTCTCAAAGATTACAAGTTCCGCCAACTTGACTTATTGCTTCCAGCACCCTTGCAACCATTACACAAGCCAGAGCGTTATATCGAGCGCAACTACCGGTGCTGGGATGAGTGTGATCTATTCTTTTTCCATAACCTTTGCACCAGTGGCATTTGCCTAATCCCCTACAGTCTGGACATATGCTGTTGTCTGCTGGAAATGGGAGCATAACAATCATTCTCCAAAGTCCCGATCCTTAGCGTTTAAGGATGTTGACATTGAACCCTATTTCAAGAGGCAGGAGTTTTTTTATTGAGC
>DASXVU010000043.1 GCA_036504055.1 Methanomassiliicoccales archaeon
GACGCTCATCAGCATCAGTTCTCCGCCGTGCTCAGAAGCGACCATGCATCCCAGGTCGATGGCGGCGATATTTCTGGGATCGTCGATGGGGATGAGGACACGGTATCTTTCCAGCTCCTCTTCCGTGCGCGGGGCACGAACCGGTATTGGGGCACGCTCGATCTCCTTCTTGCCCTTGGCGAAGTAGTGCAGCAGAAGTCCCACGTTGATGACCGCGAACGCCATGTACCAGGCGAAGGGTTCGTAAAAGAACAGAGTGACCGCTAGGAAAAGCTTTGTGGCAATCCCGATAAGCGGTATGATAGGGAACCAAGGAGTGATGAAGTGACGCTTGACATCGGGCCTGTTCCTCCTCAAGGTGATGGCCGAGATATTGACCAGTGTGAACAATAATAATATTAGAATGTCTGCCACCGAAGCCACCTGTTTCAGCGGCAGCAAGAGAGTCATGCCGATGATGACCACTCCACTTATCAGAAGAGCGGTCACTGGAGTCTGTTTCTTGGGATGGAGTCTGCCAAATGCGGAAGGCAGATTGCCGTCCCGACCCATGGCAAAGGAGACCCTAGATGCGGAAAAGACGATCGAGTTTACAGCGGCGATCGAGCCGACGATTATCCCGAAACCGATCAACGCTGCCCCGATAAAGGGTACAGAAATGGAAGCTGTGTGCGCAATGGCTTCCGAACCGTCAAGACCTGCATTGGCTAGGTTTTGGGACCCAGAGACTCCGATCGCAACGATTGCGGTGGAGACGAACAGGACCGCACTGATCGCGATGCAAAGGAACATGGCCCGTGGAACGGTCCTTTCGGGATCCTTAGCTTCTTCTCCAGTCTGAGCCACGACCTCGTAGCCCTCGAAAACCATGAAGGTGAATCCCATCGAAACGAAAATCGAGAGAGTCCCCATGGGTACAAAGGGGTCATAATTTGCGGAAGTCTGGGGGTTTGTCAGTATGAAGAACACCGAGAAGACCAGGAAGATCAATATTACTCCCATCAGGATGAATGAGACGAATATCTCCGACCTCCCTGCACCTTTGACCCCCCGGTAGTTCAGATAGATGAAAACAAGTGCGATCAGCACGGACGCCATCTTTCCGATGTCGTCGGCGCTGATTCCAAAGAAAGATAATCCATAAAGGTTCATGAAAATGTTAACGCCCACACCGAATCCGATGGCGTAGACTGAGCAGGCTATACAATGGCCGATCCAAGACATCCATCCGCCAAGGAAACCAAATGGGGGGAACATGCCTTCTTTGATCCAGAGATACCCGCCGCCGGTCTCGGGGAACGCCGATGCAAGCTCCGCGTAGGCCATGGCGGTGAAAAGGGTGACGAAAAAGTTCAGGACGAAGGCGAGTATGATCGCCGGACCGGCTATGCCCGCCGCGGCACCGATGAGAATGAAGATGGTGGAACCGATGTTCGGCCCTATGCCTATCATAAGTACCTCGAGCAGGCCAAGGTCCCTTCGAAGGGTGACCTCTACCTCACCAGACTTATGATCCAATGGTTCTGTCATTCAGGCTCCTTATTAGATGGGGTTTATTAATCCTTTCCATAATCGCCAGTTGAGCCTGGAGAGCCAGTAATCAGGTCGGTTTATTCACCGGCCGTATGTCAATCCCATATTCCCGATTGAACCGAGCCAGTCGGGATTCGATCAACGGAAAGAGCGGCTTTTCTGCGAAAATCGTGGCGTCCTTCCCTGTGATAACGTCGTGAATGCAGTTCTCCAAGGCATCGAAACTGTAATCGACACTGATCGAGCGTTCCTTCATAAGACGCCGCGCCACCGCCCCATACGTCCCGGTGGATGAGGTTCGGCAGAGAATGTCCGAGCGGATCCCTTCCTGCCGATCGGGCAGGTCCTCGGTCGGGAACAGGGATAGAACACCGCGCAACGCCCCAAAGGGTGCGAACTTCTGTGCCAGCTCCAGTGTGGTACGCGGATACGGTCCAAGAGGTCGGACCGACCGATCGGAGAGCTCCCGGTTCATCTCGAACATCATCGGGACGGACAGGCCGAGACGCCTCACTCGACCGGCATCGACGAAGAAGCCGTTCGGATCACCGGAATATATCAGTTTTCCCCGGTCCAGAACCCTGATCTCGTCGGCCCAGGCATAAGCCGTCTCCACATCGTGCGTTGACATGATCACCGTCAGACCCTTGTAGTTCAGCTCGTCGGCAAGCTCCAGCAGCTCATGGACCATTTGGGCATCGAGCCCCGCCGTTGGCTCGTCCATGACCAACACCTTGGGCCGCATGGCCAACGCCCCGGCCAATGAAACCCTCTTCCTTTGACCGAAGGAGAGCTGTTGGGTGGGCCTTTCCCGGTGCCTGTCCATTCCAACGAAGGAGAGCGACTCGGCCACACGCCGCTCCACCTCGTCCCGTGGCAGTCCCATGTTCATTGGGCCGAAGGCCACATCCTCCTCCACGGTGGCGGAGAATATCTGATCGTCCGGATTCTGAAGGACGACGGCTATGCTGGAACGGAGCGCGTCCAGCTCGTTCCGGCGATAAGATATCTCCTTCCCTTCGAACGAGACCGTGCCCGCCTTCGGTTTGAATATTCCATTGAAATGGAGGAAAAGGGTCGACTTGCCGGCCCCGTTCGGTCCCAGCAAGGCAGTCTTCTTTCCTTTCGGGATCGTCATATTGATGTCGTCAAGTGCCACAACCTTGTTGGCATAGGCATAGGTCAGCCCTCTGGTCTCGATTATCATTTCATCGGTCATTTGATCACCATAGTTTGAACGACCCGAACACCGCAAAGTTGAGAACGTACAGAGCAGAGAACAGCAGTAATGGAACGATTATCCAGCCCCAGGTCACCCTTGCCGGAGGACGGAACGAATGGAACTGCCCCCGGAAGCCCCGGCATTCCAACGCCACCTGGGAACGGTCCGCCACCTCCATCGAACGTGTGAAGAGCCCGACGGCCAGCTTTCCAGAGGTGCGGAACTTGTTGCGGACTCCTTTGAATCCAAGACGGCATTGGGCAGCCTGATACATTGTGCCCAGCAGCTCCATCAACAAGAACGAGTAACGGTAGATCAACACCACCAGCTCGGATACTTCCTGGGGCAGTCGGACCTGCTCCATCGCTTCCGAGAGGTGGGGGATCGGCGTCGACGTGGCAAAGAAGAGCATCACAGACATCCCGGCCAATGCCCTGACGAACACCAGCAGCCCCAGATTCATGCCGTTGTCTGAAAGGATGAATTTGATCCCCAGCAGATCCATCGAATAGAGGCTTGCCCCTGGCGTGATGAGGGCGATGACGACCGCCCCCACCGCCAGCACAGCCAGGCCGTCCATTATTGCGATCAGCACCACCCGGGGGAATTGGAAACGGGTGGAATAGGCCAGCAACAGGACACCTGATGCCAGTACCAACAGCGGCACTACCACGGAGGAGGCAAATATGGACGCCAGTAGCAGCGACAGGGAAAGGAGAAGCTTGCCCAGCGGAGGCCATCGCCTCATCGGTGAGGCGAACGCGATCTCGTCGATGGACGTGGGCCCGCCGGCAGGGGCCGGCTCTGATGACTTGGTCCTCTTACCTTTCCTGAACCGGTGAACTACATATGCGATGATCGCCAATCCGATCAGCGTCTGAAGCATGAACAGTCCTATCTCCATCGTTGATGAGGGTGTCCAAATGCTGTTGAACCAGGGCTGGTAGTCAGGGACGATCCCCTGTATCAGTTCCCCTCCCCGGTCATCGGCTCCTTTCAGGTCCGAGGTCAGGTTGAAGAAATAGGCCACTGCGATGACGGCAACGATGGCGGCGAGGCCGACAAGATAGGCCATCCTGGTCCGTTTCGACTCCTTACGCACGACATCGCAACCTTGGACGACATCCGGACGGCTCCTGGAAAGGAAGTCGAAGAAGATGACGATGAGGATCCCCTCGGCTATGGCCAGCGGTATTTGGGTGATGGCGAAGATTGCCAGGAAGGCCTCCAACGAGACCACAACGCTCCCGCCCGAAGGATAGGCCAAGGCCAGTTGGAATGATGTCACCACATAGGTGATCATATCCGCGAGGAACGCCGCGATGAAAACGGAGGCTGAGAGCGGCGCCCTGGCCCGCCTGAGGCCCTTGAAGACGGCATAGGCGACGAACGGACCGGCGATCCCCATGGAGAAAACGTTCGCCCCAAGCGTGGTTATGCCCCCATGGGCCAGCAACAGGGCTTGGAATACCAGGACGATGGTGGCCAGGACAGCGGTCACGGCCGGTCCGTAAAGGATCGTGGACAGACCTGTCCCGGTCGGATGGGAAGAGGACCCGCCGACTGAAGGCAGCTTTAGCGATGACAGCACGAAAACGAATGCGCCGGACACTGCCAACACCAACTTCTGTTCCGGATGCTCCCGAAACATCGACCTGATCCGACGGGCACCCCAGACGATGAACGGAAGGGAGACGAGATACCAGAAAAGGCACCAGAGCGGTGGGAGGAACCCTTCCATTATGTGCATTTCTGCTCACACTCCGGGCAGACACCGCGGAGGTGCAGCTCCCACCTTTCTACCCCCAGTCCGGTCCTGCGGGACAATTCCAGGACGTTAAGATCGAAAGGAACGGTGAACACCTTATGACAGACCGTGCATTCGAAATGTGTGTTGGAGAACGGATGCCGGACGAAAGCAGCGGAGGTCCCAATGCGCGACTCCGATATCAGCCCCTCGAGCACCAGCTTGTTGAGGTTCCGATAGACCGTGCCCAGGCTGACGTTCGGCAATCTTTCCCTGGCTATCCGGTAGACCTGCTCGGCGTTGATCGGGTCATCGCTCGTGTAGACGATGTCGACTATCACCTTCAACTGCTTGGTCCATCGCGCTTTGGGCATATCAGTAATGATTCTCATTATCATTATTTATGACTTTTCCACGCTGGATGGATGGATTAACTCCGTTAACACACTTAAAAAACGAAGGAATTGTGTTTGGCGTTCGGCGAGATCAAGGAAGTTCGGGCGGCTTCGGCCTGAAGGCCTTGCGCTTCACGACCACATACACCGCAACGATCGCCATCTGAAGAGCGATGACCGCTATCACCACCGCGAAAACGGACAGGAGACCGCTATTGTCGTTGATGTTCTTGACCGGCGTGGTCACTGTCACGCTATCGCTCCATCCCGATTCGCTGTTGTTGGTCAGGGCCTTCACATTGTAGGTGTATACGGTCCCCGTGCCCGCCTGGTCATCATGGACTGAAGTGATAGGGACATCCGAGAGGCCGACCGAGACATAGAATAAGGTCGAATCGCCCGATGACGATTGCCTTCTCACCTCATACTGGGTGATATTGTTCCCCGCATTCGATATCGGGGCATTCCAAGAGAGATCAACAAAATCCGTTCCGGCCACCGCCCGGAGTCCGATCGGCACGCTGGGGAAGGAATTCGGAACGAGGGTCACGTTATCGCTCGGGTTACTAAGGCCGATGATGTTCTCAGCCACTATCCAATAGGTCATCGTCGATGCCCAGGATGGCATACGATCGTTATATTCGAGGTCGGTATCGTTCAATTGGGACAGAAGCACTGTTCCGGTTCCATTGATCTCACGGTAGACCAGATAGTGGGTTATCCCCGGACCGGTCTGGTTCGGCTCCCTCCACCAGATATGGGCGACCCCGTTCCAATTGGAAGCCCCTACCGCGTACGGCTCGGAGGGGACCACCTGGGGCTTGGCAGCCATGGCGACGGGGAGGACGGCCATCAACGTCAATTGGATGACCACAAACACGAAGAGGAAACGAGGGATTCTCAAATCATTCAGCTCCAATATCAGGGTCAGTTATTTTGACCGGTTTTATCAACCTTTCCCTGGACCGATCAAGGTCTTGCGCATAAGGTAATTGTTCCCCTTTCGGCAGACCTTCCTGTAACCGAGATGACGGTAGAAGCGCAGCGCCTCATCATTTGTCATCTGGACCACAAGCTCTACACCCTCATATCCGGCTCCCAGGGCCTTTGACTCGACGTGCTTCATGATCTCGGTGCCGAATCCGCGATGCTGCATGTCCTTCCACAATTGTATGGAGGTTACGAACATATAGCGGTCGACCGTCTCCAGAGACACATAGCCGGCGAGCTCTTCGTCGACCATGGCCACCTCGGTGTCCACGTCCTTGGACATGAGCCATTCCAGAAGGGGCTCGTCCCGCCATTCCATCCCCCATGCCGAGCGGATGATGCTCGCCATGTTTTCCCGGCTCATTTTGACCAGGGAAGGGATGTCGCTGCGGTTCATCGCCCGGAAACGGATCATCGGGCATCGTAGACTGGCCACAATTGAAATACTCTTCGGCCGGAAGGAAAAACAGTCGTGCGGTAAAATACGATGCTTTAGCACAGAAATTATATATCCGATGGAATTTGGATACCCAATAGGTGAAAGACATGGTGGAAGTCACTGAAGAAGCCACTAAATACATCAAGGACCTGATAGCGAAGAACAGCAAGCAGGGATTCGGGATCAGGATATACCTTTCAGGAATGGGCTGCTCTGGCCCGCAGTTCGGGATGTCCTTCCAGGACAAGGCAAAAGATGGGGATGTGGAACAGAAAGCGGACGAGTTCTCGCTGTATTACGACAAGGAGACGAAGGAAGTCCTCGACTCCTGCACCGTCGACTTCATCGAGACCCCGTACGGTTCCGGCCTCATCGTCCACAACCCGAACATGGCAGGATGCAGTTCCTGCGGCGGCGGATGCCACTAAGGAAATCCCAACCATTTTCGGGGCATACTGCCCCAAATCCTATTCTAATAAGACCCTATTCTCATGAACGTGTTCTTGGAGCATCCTCTAATAAAGAAGGACGTGGTCGAGCAGCGCGAATACCAGGTTGACCTGGCAAGATTGGCGTTGCGCTCCAACACGTTGGTCGTTCTGCCCACCGGGATGGGCAAGACCGTTGTCGCGTTGATCGTAATGGCCAACGTCCTGCAGAAGGGCAAGGGTAAGGTTCTCCTTCTGGCACCGACAAAACCATTGGTGGACCAGCATGCATCCTTTTTCCGCGATATGATCATCGGAAAATCAGTGACCGTCCTAACCGGGGAGGTCGACCCGGAAGAGCGGGAGGCGCTGTGGATCCAGAATGACGTTATCGTCTCCACGCCCCAGGTGGTTGCCAACGACCTGAAGCACGAAAGGGTGTCCCTCAAGGACGTCCAACTCATAGTCTTCGACGAAGCCCACAGGGCCATCGGCAATTATGCGTATGTGGCAGTGGCTCAACAGTTCAAGGACTACTGCCGCCTGGTGCTGGGAATGACCGCCTCTCCCGGAGGGAACAAGGCGAAGATCAAGGAGGTGTGTGAGAACCTGGGCATCGTCGACATCGAGGTCCGTACCGAGTTCGACCCGGATGTCGCCCCCTATGTCCAGGATGTACAGATGCAGCACATCGAAGTGGACGTGCCGGTCGACATGAGGAAGATCATAGCCATCCTCTCATCCCTCTACGAGACATACATAAAGGAGCTGACCAACATGGGCATGCTGGACCGGGGAAGGCCAGTGAACATGCGCTATCTCCTGGACCTGCAGACGAACCTGCAGGCGCGGCTCCGTTCCGGGGAGAAGAACAAGAACATTTACCGTGCCCTCAGCCTCCAGGCCATGGCGGTGAAGATGGAGCACGCTCTAGGACTGGCAGAGACCCAGGGCACATCGGCATTGAACGCCTACTTTGAGCGTTTGGTGGCAGAGGCGAATTCGGACGAGGGATCTAAGGCATCCAAGGTAGTGGTCTCATCGGAACAGTTCAAGGACGTGCTGGAGCTGATGAAGACCATCAGGTCCGAACATCCAAAGCTGTCGAAGGTAATGAGCATAGTCTCCCAGCAGGTCAACGATAAACCGAACTCCCGAGTGTTGGTGTTCACCCATTATCGAGATACTTGCGACTTGATGGCGACGAAGCTTTCCACTATTCCAGGTGTCAAGGTGGCCAAGCTGATGGGTCAAGCGGACCGGGTGGGGGAGAAGGGACTGAGCCAGAAGGGACAGGTCGGTGTGCTGGACAAGTTCCGTAACGGCGAGTACAACGTGGTGGTGGCAACGTCCGTTGGGGAAGAAGGATTGGACGTGGCCCAGACCGACCTGGTGGTATTCTATGAACCGGTCGCCTCGGAGATCCGCTCGATCCAACGGCGGGGCAGAACTGGAAGGAAAAGGGCCGGCCGGGTGGTGATCCTGATCACCAAGGACACCAGGGACCAAGCCTACTATTATGCGAGCATCAAGAAGGAATCGGCCATGCGGAAGAGGCTCAAGGCGCTGAGCGAAGAGCTGAAGGAAGAAAAGGCGCAATGCAAGGACGAAGGCCCCGAATCGGACAAACGGCCGGACAAGCCAGGACAGGCATCGCTGTTCGATTTCTGATGCTTGAACGAAACCTCAGGAAGTTGATTGAGCTCAGTTGGACAAAGGCTTTTAACAAAATGGACGTGTGGTCTTCTTGAGGCTATGACAATCACTTTCACAGATGAGGAGCAGAACAGTGTGCTCGACCTTCTGATCGGATCGAGACACACGATCCGAAAATTAAAGGCAGAGGCGCCCCCTAGACCATTCATCGAGGAAGTCCTCAAGGCGGGTCTGCTCGCCCCCTATGCCCAGATATGTGTGACCAGGGAGGATTTCCGGCGTTTCATTGTCATCCCGCGGGAAAGCCCGGCGACAGCCCTGACATCAATGCTGATAAAACGGAAAGCATCGGCCATGTATGAGGAATATGACAGGATCCCGATGGACGATCCGAGGAAGGGAATGGGCGCGAAGTATTTCGGCTTCCTCAAATTGATCGGCCAGCAGGGCCTGCCCGCCCTGGGCAAGGCCCCCTACTATGTCATCGTCGCTGAACAGAAGGGCATCCCCGAGGTCGCTCTCCAATCCATAGCCCATTGCCTGCAGAACATGTGGCTGAAGGCCACCGCCCTCGGTCTCGGAATGCAGCTCCTTTCAATCACGGAAAGGATGGCGGAAGACAAAGAGTTCTGCGAACTCATCGGCATCCCATATGGCGAGTACGTACTGGATGGATTCCTGATCGGATTTCCCGATGCTCCCCCGGTCCCGGCAAAGCGCCCCTCATTGAACGAGATCACGAGATGGTTGTGAGGTGAACAGGACTTTGTACAATCGTCTAGCGTCAACACCTTTATAGGGCAAATCCATTAGTCAAGTCATGCTGTTCCAGGAACTGGTCGATACATATGAGAGGCTCGATAAGACGTCGAGCAGGCTCGAGATGACCGATATATTGTCGCAGTTCTTCAAGGCGGCGGACCGCGGTTCCCTGCGGAAAGCGGTCTACCTGACCCAGGGACAGCTGTACCCGGACTTCAACCCGCAAAAGCTGGGAATGGCCGATAAGCAACTTTTCAAGGCCCTTGCCTTCATCTCCAAGAAAGGAGAGTCCACCATCCAGGAACTGATGATCAAGGAAGGGGACCCTGGAATGGTAGCCTTCCGCCTGATCCCCCGAAGGGCCCAGACCACTCTGACCTCCGAACCGCTCACCTTGGACCGGGTCTATGCGGCCTTGGAACAGATAGCAGTATCGGAGGGCGGAGGTTCGCAGGACACTAAGATGAAGCTGCTTGCCCGGATCCTCGTGGATGCCAGCCCTGAGGAGGCGAAGTACATCTCTCGCATCGTGACCGGCAAGATGAGGCTAGGCGTAGCGACGATGACCATAATCGATGCTCTGGCCACCGCTTTCGCCACCAAAGAGGAGAGGGATATCGTGGAGAACGGCTTCAACGTCTCATCCGACCTGGGACTGGTGGCAGAGATCCTGCAGGAAAGGGGGATCGCTGGCGTCAAGGAGATGAAGGTCAAGGTAGGAAACCCGATAAGGGCAATGCTTGCCGAAAGGCTCCCCTCACCCAAGGAGATACTGGAAAGGATGGGCGGGACGGCGGCGTTCGAGTACAAGTATGACGGCGTGCGCGTCCAGGCCCACATCGACCAAGGAAAGATAACCCTCTACTCGAGGCGTTTGGAAGACCTGACCGGACAGTTCCCCGATGTGGTGAAGGCCCTGGGGGAATCGTTCAAGGCCAAAAGCGCGATCGTCGAGGGGGAATGCGTTCCGGTGGACATAAACACCGGAGAGTTCCTGCCGTTCCAAGAGGTCTCCCACCGACGCGGAAGGAAGCATGGCCTGGAGGAGGCCGTCGAAGATTATCCGGTACGGATGTGCCTGTTCGACTGCCTGTACCTGGAAGGCGAGGACATCACCCAGCAGCCGTTGCTGAAGAGGAGGGCGGCGCTACAGTCGGCGGTCCATCTCTCCGAATCGGTGAAGCTTTCGGAAATGCGGGTGCTGTCGGACGAGGCCAGCGTAGAAAAGTTCTTCCAGGAGGCATTGAAGGACGGCTGCGAGGGCCTGATGGCCAAGTCCATCGCCCCAGAATCGGTCTATCGCGCCGGCAGCCGGGGGTTCCTCTGGATCAAATACAAGAAGGAATACCGGTCGGAGATGACCGACACCGTTGATCTGGTGGTGGTCGGGGGTTTCGCTGGGAGAGGCAAGCGCAAAGGCTTCTACGGCGCACTGCTCATGGCCACCTACAACTCGAACGATGATACCTTCGAGACAGTGTCCAAGCTAGGAAGCGGTTTCGACGATGCCGCGCTAGCCTCCATGCTCACATTGCTGGAGAAGTACAAACGAACGGAAAAGCACCACCTGGTCAAGAGCAACATGCCAGCGGACTTCTGGTTCGAGCCGGGCATTGTGCTGGAAGTGCTCGGTGCCGAGATCACCCTATCACCGATACATACCTGCGCGTTCGGAAGGGTGCGGAAGGATGCTGGCCTGGCAATTCGGTTTCCCCGCTTTACCGGCAAGGTCAGGGAGGACAAGGGACCCAGGGAAGCGACGACGACTGATGAGTTGGAGAACATGTACCGTTCTCAGTTGAAGAAGATAGAGGATTGAGACCCGATGGCTCAGGGTCTCGATGGCGGCCTGTTGTTTCCGTAGGGATGGTGGACCGTCCCTGAACGTGTGGGTTTTGGGGCATCGAAAACCTGCCAAAGATACAGGACCAGGAATGGAGTTGACAGTATCACGGCGGTGATGACCTTGACCGACAAGGAGAACTCATCGGGTGTGAATATCAATATGATCGAGGCCAGAGATAATAGGGCGAGGAACCCACCGAACACCAGAAGCACAAAGCCCTTTACGAACTTCCTCATGTATAGATGACCCATTCCTAGGATACCCAGAAGGCCGAGGACCACTGCCAGGGTCAATGCTAGGCGCGAGCTTTTGACCGGGAGACCATTGGATTGAGGACATGTGGACTGATCTTGTGCATTCCTATCTGAATATTCCATCGATGGATTTTCTGCGCATTCGGCAGTTGCTGACCATGTGTTCAGAACCGCTTGTCTTGAGACAATTCTCCCGCAGCTTGGGCAGAACCCGAAATCGTCGACGTAAGAATAACCACAGCCATCACAGGTCCGGACCTGAGGTTCGCCGGTGACCCTGATCTTGTGCGGCGCAGGCCTTTTACTGTCCTGCCTTCGATCAGACGTTCCCCCTCCCATGAGTTCTTGAACAGCAACCTTCGACATATTGATTCCGATTCTCTTAATGAAGGCATTGTAATGGCTTTCAACAGAGCCTGACCGGCCGAATTATTTTGTGACCGCAATCCATATCGGAGTGCCAGTATCGCGATCATCCCTCATCATTCCGAAAGAACACCATTATTCCGATTGAAATCTGTATTCTGCGGTGATAATGGGTCTGGCTTCGGCATCCTTGTGGAAGCCAGAACGCTGATGATCACCCTAGGCAATCGAAATCGTATCTCCGGGATGTGATTCCTATTATACATTTATCTACTATTCCAATAGTCCTTGCACAAATGTCTCGTTAGCAAAGCTTTTATTGCAATTTTAGATAACCGTGGATAAGTTTGTGAGACAAATAATCATAACGAAATTTGCAGAGTCTCCAATGAATCTTCGGAAGCGACATCGGCGCGGTGACGCAGGGTGGTCAAATGAGCATTTCCAGAGCAACAAGGATCGGCTTGATGGTGGCATTAGGAATGATACTGGTTCCGTTAATATCCAGGTCGGTCTCTGCGACGGATGGGCTGCCCGGTGATGTCAACCAAGGAGACACTGCCTGGCTTCTGATCTCCACGGCGCTGGTATTTGTTATGACCCCAGCAGTTGCGTTCTTCTATGGAGGGATGCTGAGGAAGGAGTCTTTCCTTTCAATGCTTGGACAGAGCGTCATCATCATCGGAATCGTGACCTTGATCTGGGTCCTGTTCGGTTATTCCCTGGCATTCGGTGGCTACCACAGGGACCTCATTGGCAATCTTGACTTCGTTCTCCTTGACAAGGTCGGGGGATTGCCCGACCTGGATTATGCCCCCACCATCCCATCCATCCTTTTCGCAATGTACCAACTGATGTTTGGGATCATCACGGTAGCGCTCATCATCGGGGGTATCGCTGAGCGGATGAAGCTAAAGGCCATGATCATCTTCCTGGCTGTCTGGACCTGCTTGGTCTATCTCCCAGTGGCCCATTGGATGTGGGGCGGTGGATGGCTCGCCAAGCTCGGAGCATTGGACTTTGCCGGAGGTGCGGTGGTGCACATCACGGCTGGCGTTTCAGTCCTGGCGGCAAGCATCGTGCTCGGAAAGAGACTGTCTGTCATAAATGGCAATGGAGACCACCCGCACAACATTCCCATGGTGGTGCTCGGCGGCGGGCTGCTGTGGATGGGGTGGTTCGGTTTCAATGGTGGAAGTGCTCTAGGCTCCGGATCCCTGGCGGCACAGGCATTCGCCAATACCCATATTGCCGGGGCGATGGCAGCGATCACCTGGGGGTTGGTAAGCTGGCTTCACCTCGGCCGTCCATCCGTCCTTGGCCTCATCTCGGGCGGCGTCGCCGGTCTGGCAGCGGTCACTCCAGCTGCTGGTTATATCGACACTAGAGGAGCGATCGTGATCGGGCTTGCGGCCGGAATATTGTGCTATTGCGGCATATTGGTGAGAAAGAAGTTCAAATTCGACGACGCCCTCGACGTATGGGGCGTGCATGGAATCGCAGGCACGATGGGCATGATCGCAGTCGGCTTGCTTGCCACCTCGCACGTGAACGAAAAAACGGTCATCAACAATGGGCTGCTCTACGGAGGCGGATTCACTCTGCTGACCGCACAATTGATAGCGGTGGTGGTCATTTGGATATTCGCATTTGGGATCACGTTCGTGATGCTCAAAGTGCTGAGCCGGTTCACCCCCATCAGGATGACGAAGGAAGAGGAACGCGTCGGTGCGGACATCATCCAGCATGGGGAAACTGCTTACTCGTGAGGTGGTGCTGATGAAGCGGATCGAAGCGGTAATACGGACGGAGAAGCTGAACTCGGTCAAGAATGCGCTGGAAGAGATCGGGACCGTCGGAATGACAGTCTATGACGTCCATGGAAGGGGAGAACAGAAGGGGCTCGAGTTCACCCATAGGGCTGGAACCTACAGGGTGGACCTCCTCCCTAAAACGAAGATCGAGATAGTGGCCAGCGATGCGGAGGTGGACAAGATCGTGGAAGCGATCTTGAAATCCGCCCGCACTGGCGATATCGGGGATGGCAAGATATTCGTCAGTAATGTGGAAGAGTCCATCAAGATCAGGACTGGCGAGGTTTCGACAAAATAGGAAGGCCGCCGTCTGCCATCGGGAGGGATCTGCATCGATACTGATACGAAATGCAAACAAGATGCTCCTTCCATGGCACCGAAACCTTCAATGAGGGTTCAAGACCGACGTCGACGATAGACTATCAAAACAGCCGTATCGAACTCGCCGGAAGCCATAGCAATCTTGACCGGTCCGGAACCATCATCTATTCAAACAAAGCCCTCGCAGAATTTGTCGGTTTACCGGATACCGGCATCACGGGGAGGAGCTTTTTCAGGGTCCTATCAGCGGACTCTCAGGGTGAGCGCCGAGGACGAAGGACCAGGATACTTGACGACAAGAAAGTGGTTGGTATTCGAAAGAGGATTCTCCGAACCCGCTGGCAAGGTGGCCGAGAGCACCGGGTTCGGGCATTCGATCGTGTCTGCCTTGACTGAAAGATGCCACGGAAAGGCCCGCACCGAGGAGAAGGTACCAACCTGCCCCGCTTTTGGGAAGCGTTTTTCGTGGTCGAACTGCGGTTGGCCGGAGATGATCCGGCTGAGTCGTTCCCGCATACCCTGATCTAGCAGGCCCGTTTCCGGTGTCCAGCTCTTCAACCCAGTCGCTTGCCGCAGACACCGCAGAAAGGCGTGCCGGATGCATCCGAACCGCAGTTGGGGCATTTCTTGCTCGTGGTCAGCGGCTGGATTGGCAATTGTTGGACCGGCTCGGGTTCTGGCGGAGATTCAAACTTCGGAGGCTGGTTCTCAGATGCCTGCCAAGGGACCCGGTTCGATCCAGTGAACATACCCGTTGACGATTTCCCTCCGCGCCTCTTCATGGCCACGAACACCAGGACCAGGATTATGGCGATCACGCCTATCAATATCAGGATCAGGAGTCCGAGGTCAGTGCCGTTGTTGCCGATGGTGATGTTGCCCATGACCAGGCCCGTTCCGGTCACCTGCGCATCCACCTTCTTGGTGTCGATCCCTGGGCCGCTTATCGTGATGGAATGACCGCCCGGTGAAGCATTGATGGAGAAATTCCCGTTTGAATCTGTCATTGTCGATGCGCCGCTCTCCAATGCCACGGTGAGATTCGCCATGCCTTTCCCGTTCGTGTCGACAACCTTCCCGGTGACCAGGAACATGGCCACCGTCCCTACCCCGAACCAGGTGGGGCTGGTGAAATCAGAGGCCCCGTTGACGTAATACACGATCAAACCAGCCAGATCCGATGACACCCATCCCCTACCGCAGATCGGAGCGTTACCATCGAATTGAAGGTGGGTCAGATACTGAGTGCTGGTGAACGCCCTCTCCTCAACCTCTGCCACGCTGCTTGGGATGATGGCCGATGTCAGGTTTGATAGGTAGAATGCTGAGGCACCGATCTTGGTGACGCTGTTCGGTACGATGAATGAGCCTGTCCTCGCGCTTGGGAACGCGATCAGGGTGTGGATGCCCTCGTCATACAATACGCCGTTCACACTGTTGTAGTTCGGGTTGCCGCCACTGACATCGATCTGCTTTAGCGAGGTCATACCGAAAAAGCCCCCGCTGCCTATGGAGGCGACGCTATCGGGTATCGTGATGGCGGTCATCAAGTTGCATCCGGAGAACGCGCCATTCCCGATGGTGATCACGCTGGACGGGATAGTGAAAGCCCCAGACTTGCCGCCTGGGCACTGGATGAGGGTCGTCATGTTCTTGTTGTAGAGAACGGCATCGTTGCTGACGAAATTCGGGTTGCTTGCGTTCACATTTATCGCCGTCAATGACCGGCAGCTGCCGAAAGCCTGGGAACCGATCGATGCGACCTTTCCCGAGATTGTCACCGAGGTCAGTGCACTGCATGACTGGAAAGCCTGCACTCCGATCGTCGTCACATTCGTTCCAAGGCTTAGCGAGTTCATTTTGTCGCAATAATAGAATGCATTGTTTCCGATATAGGAAACGCTGTTGGATAGTTTCGCTGTCACCAGAGCGGAACAGTAGCTGAACGTGTTGTTCCCGATGACGGTGACGTTGTTTCCGATGATCAAGGAGGTCAGACCGACACAGTTGGAGAAGGCTCGGTCCTTTATCACCTTGACCGTTTCGGGAACGGTGAACCCACCTAGCTTCTGAGTGGGGTAAGCGATCAATGTAGTGGCAGCCTTGTTGTACAATGCACCATCGATGCTGACGAAATTCGGGTTGCTTGCGTTCACATCGATACTGGTCAATGATAAGCAGTAACCGAACGCCATATCGCCGACCGAAATGACACTGGCAGGGATGGTCACACCGGTCAGGGAGTCACAATAGGCGAACACGTATCCTCCGATGGTGACGACGCTATCCGGTATCGTCACCGAGGTCAGGGCGTCGCAACCATAGAACGATTGGTATGCGATCACGGTCACGCTGTTCGGAATGGTGACGGAGGCAAGACCCTGACAATTCTGGAACGCATAGCTGTCTATCTTGGTGACACCGTTCGGTATGGTCACTGAGGTAAGGTTCATGCAGTTATAGAATGCGGTGCTGCCTATCGTGGTGACGCCGTTGGGGATCGTGAAGGTCCCTTCCCTTCCAATCGGATACTGGATCAGAGTGGTGGCTGCCTTGTTGTAGAGCACCCCATCGACACTGCTGAAACTGGGATTGGATGCGTTAACGTCGAACGAGGTCATCGAGCTGCATGAGTAGAATACCCCATAGGCCAGGGAGGTGACGTTGGCCGGGATGGTCACCGAGGTCAGGGCCGTGCAGTAATAGAAGGCCTCGAAGTCGATCGATATGACGCTGTTAGGTATCGTCACCGAGGTCACCGAACCACAGGAATAGAATGCGTACTCGCCGATGCTTGTGACGTTATCCGGGATGGTCACCGCTCCCGCCTTTCCGGAGGGGCATTGGATCAATGTGGTGTTCGCTTTGTCGTACATTATGCCATCCATGCTGGCATAGGCCGGGTTGGATGGGCTCACATTGATCGAGGTCATGGCATTGCAGCCAGCAAAGGCATATCCCCCGATGTAGGAGACAGATGAAGGAATTGATGCCGTTGTGAGCGAAAGGCAATTGAAGAAGGTCCAATTACCGATGACCGAGACACTGCCGCCGATCGTTACGCTGGTGATCGCGGTGCTATAGGCGAATGCGTAGTCATCGATCAGTCTAACGCTGTCCGGGACCACGACGGACGTGATCCTCGTATTGTCGGAGAAAGCCGACTCCCCGATCTCCCTCACCGGCTTGCCGTCCAGGGAAGCGGGGATGACGACCGCGCCGCCTTGCCCGATGTAATCCGTGATCCTGACCTCCGACCCATTGATGTATTCATATCGATAGTTCGTGGTAGAAACGGTCGCTCCCTCTGTGGCGCTGGTGGCAACAAAGAATGCACCCGATATCAACATCAATACGATAATTGTGGACTTAACGTTCATGAAATGATTAGCCAAATGCTCGCCGCCTGTTTCCCATCCCATCCGATTTTGATTCGGTTGGCAGTTCATGATGCAATTGAGGATTTATTGTTTTATCGTGGCTCGAAATGGGTCAAATGAGGAAAGCAGCCCCGATCATCGAGAGCAACACGGAAAATGGGCCAGGTCATATGGAAAGGACACTATCGGATATGAAGACCACGGGCTAGAGCATGTGGCGGCATCGCCACGCATCTACCTGGTCCCAATAGAAGGTCGCCGGTCACAACCCAGTCAAGATTGTGCGGATGAAAACTTTTATACCCTCCTCAAGTATAGGTGCCTTCCATGGAGATTATACAGCTAGAGAAGGACAAGGATTCGATCCTTATCCAGATCAAGGAGGCCGACATGACCCTGATCTCACCTCTGGTCAAGGAGCTTCTCGAGGACGAAATGGTCTCAGAGGTGAAGTACACCGCTGGACATCCGGACCTGGAGATCCCAACACTTTATGTCAAGGTCAAGAGCGGCAAGCCCCAAACGGCCTTGAAGAGGGCGGCCAAGGCGCTTTCCAACGAGTTCAAGGAAGCTCGAGAGAAGCTCGAAAAGGACCTGAAGTAGTCATGGTCTATTCAGAGAACCCGAACCGCGAACGGGAGATTGGCATCGAGGTCTTTTTTACCTCCACAAAAGGGACTGGAGGGCGCCTCAAGGTCAATTACGAGGATTTCATCGTCAATGAGATCTCCATATATCCCGAGAGGACGGAGAACGGAAGATACGCCATCGCCAAGATCACCTCCACCAACTGGGAGACAAACCGGTTGGTCCGGATGATATCCAAGAACCTGGGCATCACGCGTAACAAGATCACCTTCGCCGGCACGAAGGACAAGCGGGCGATCACCTCGCAACTGTTCTCCATCGATGCCCCCGTGGAGGCGGTCCAGGCTTTGAGCATGCACCAGGTGGTGGTAGAGGATGTCTATTCCTCCAAGAAGCATATCACGATCGGAGACCTGATAGGCAATGCCTTTCAGATAAAATTGAGGAACACAGAGCTAAAGGGGGAGGAACTGGCCGCTTCACTATCCCAGACCAGGGGCGAACTGGAGGCGATCGGCGGATTCCCTAACTTCTTTGGGGTCCAGCGGTTCGGCTCGATAAGGCCGGTAACCCATTTGGTGGGAAAGCACATCGTTCACGGTGATTTTGAGAAGGCGGTCATGGTCTACATCGGCAACCCGAACGAAGAAGAGGACGAAAGCTCCCGCCTGCCGCGACAGCACCTCCAGGAGACCATGGACTTCGAGGCAGCGATCGGGGAGTTCCCTCGAACGCTTACGTTCGAGCGCATGCTCATCGGCTGGCTGATCAGGAACCCGGGGGATTGGGCCGGGGCCATCAAGACGCTGCCCCCGAACCTGCAGATGATGTTCGTCCATGCCTATCAGTCATACCTGTTCAACCTCATCCTGAGCGAACGTATCAGGAGAGGAATCCCTCTTGACCGCCCGGTGGTCGGGGACGTCGTTCTGCCCGCCGACCGGTCTGGTTATGCCGACCACGATAAGCCCGTACCGGTGACGAAGTTCAACCTGGACCTGGTGGAGAAGAGCATGCGGGAGCGCAAGGCTTACCTCTCCGGTGTGCTGTTCGGATCGGAATCCAAGTATGCCGAGGGAGAGATGGGCGAGATCGAACGGAAGGTCGTTGAGACGGAAGGCGTGCAGCTCAGGGATTTCGTGGTGCCCCAGATCTCCGAGTGTAGTTCCAGGGGTTCGCGCCGGGAACTGCTGGCCCCGTTCCGGGACCTCAAGGTGGTATGTACTGAGGACAGCGCCGACATCTCCTTCATCCTGGGCAAAGGTTGCTACGCAACGGTCATGCTCCGCGAGTTCATGAAATCAGACCTGCTCGATTATTGAGCGGTCCGATCCGTTCCGGAAAACGAAAGAGGTTCAGAGCCGGGACCAGTCCTTTGACTGTCTGTCGTCGTCAGACTCTTGGGCAGCCTGTGGCTCCAGGCCTTCGCTCTCCTCGAGTATCGCCCTTGGGTCCTTCTTCACCGCCGGTGCGGCCTTCTTGGTCTTGACCGCTGCCCCTTCGATAGGAGCGTGGCAGCGAGGGCAGAGCCCTCCCCTGACACACTCCTCGCACAGGAGCGATGAGCATTTCGAACAGGCCGTGACCGCAGCCTCCCCGTGGAAAAGGCACCGCCTCCCGGCAACCTCCAAGGAATCCACCTTGGCGGGGCGCTTTTCCTGTTTGTAGAACGTCTGGTAGAGGTCCTTCTGCTCGTCCCCGAACATGATCGGTTCTCGCGAGGGCTTCTTCTCCATCACCGGGACGCCGGATTCAACCTGATATTCCACCGCCGGTGTCGTCTTGGGCTCGGGGCGGGCCCGCCGGGGCCTCTGCTCCGGCAACGCGATCGGCTCCTCGGATTCGACCCACTCCTTCGGATTCGCCGGCCTTTGCTTAGGCCGCAAAAGCGCTTCCTCGGCGGCCTCGACCGGGGCTGGCTTCGGCTCATTGGCCCTCAGCGTCTTTATGACCGACATGAGACGGCGGGCGGTGTATATCCCCACCCCGAGCGTCTCGATTATTCCCATCACGTTCCGTTTCTCTTCCGGCAGGTTCATCGCCGTCCGCAGCAGCTTCTCGGTCCGGGCATCCATGATGTGGTGGCTCAGGTCCATCTTGTTGACCTTCTCCACGTAGCTCAGGACCTTCTTCGCCCGGACGATGTCCTTGCCCGGCAGCGCCATCATGACGTCAGACAGGCCCAGACCGGTCTCCTTTACCCGGGGGTTCCTGGCCGCCGCCATGAGCACATAGCGTGAATCCTCCTCGTATTGGTCGAGATCGGCATCGTTCATCAGTTCCACGTTGACCGTTTCCCTCACGTCCAGGAACGCTGTGACCTCGTCCAGGCTGTTGTATGGGATACCACACTCCTTGAACATCTCCTCTTTGGACATGCGGCGGTTCTGCCGGTATTCGCATTCCAGGACGCTGGTGGCCTGATTTACGACCTCGATCTCATGCAACTTCTGTTCCGCCGACCTCAGCGATTCCCTTGCCTGGTCGAAGTTGGGATTGAGCTCCAGGGCCTTCCTCAGCGAGCTCTGGGCTTCGACGTATCTGCGCAATTTCAGATAGGAAACCCCTTGGCCGAAGTAGGCGAACGGATCCGACGGGTCCAGTGCGATGGCGGCGTCAAAGCTCTTGATCGCCTCCTCCGGTCGTTGCAGCTTCTGGCAGATGTCTCCCTTTTCCATGATCATGCGCCGGTTCTTGGGGTCGCAGGCCAGGGCCTTCTTTATCGCCTCGTAGGCATTGGCCGGATCGTCCATCTGCAGTCTGATGACCGCTATGCGCTCCCAGGCACTGGCGTCCGAGGCGTCCAGCGCCACCGCCCTGAGGAATGATTCCAGCGCGTCGCTGTAGTGTTTGAGCTCCTCGAGCGCCCGGCCCTTTGCCTTGTAGATCCCCTGCTCTTCCGCCCCCAGCTCGAGGGCCCGGTTCAGGCAGATCACGCAGTCCTGGAACTGTCCCAGTTTGAACATGACGTTGCCCTTGTACTTCCAGGTCTGGGAATCGCCCTTGTCCAATGCCAGCGACGCGTCGAAGGCGTCCACTGCCTCGGCCAGATTGCCCAGGGATGCCAGCGCCCGCCCGCGGTCGCTCTGGAAACGGGGATTGCCTGGCTGACCCACAACGCACTGGTCGAAGACCTTCAGGGCATGGTCGTACTCCCGCATCAGCAGATATGCCCGCCCCTTGTTGTCGAGCGGCATGAGATCGGAGCTGTCCAGGGCGAAGGACCGGTCGAACTCGACGACGGCGTCCGCATATCGGCCCAGACCGATGAGCACCAACCCTTTGCGGTTGTGCAGTTCCTTATCCTGGTCATCCACCGCCAGGGCCATGGTGTAGGTGTCGTTGGCCTCGGCCAGCCTTCCCAGACGCTCCAGCGCGAATGCCTTGTCCATAAGGGCCGGTTTGTCGCTTGGGTCCACTTTTAGGATCGAATCGCAAACATCGATGATCTGCTCGGGAATTCCCTTGGCCACCACCGAGGTCTTCTTGTAATGGAGGATGGTAATGTTTCCTGGATCGATGCCGAGGGCGGTGTCGAAGGAATCGATCGCATCATCGAAATCAGACAGCCGGTGGGACGCCACTCCCATATCGACGTAGGCATTGCGGTTCTTCCCGTCCAGCTTGATTATTCTCTGACAGACCTTGACCAACTCTTCCAGGCGGTCGGTGTGCTTCAGCGAGACCTTCTTCATCTCCAGCAGCTCGATGTCCTTGGGTGCCTTCTCCAGAGCTTTGTCGAAGGACCTTATGGCTGCCTCATGGTCGTTCATCTTGGCCAGCACCTGGCCGATACGAACGAGGACGAACTTGTTGTCGCTTTCCAGACGAACGGCCTCCTCGTAGCAGTCAAGCGCCTGAGGATAGCGCTGCAGCCATTCCAGCGCCACGCCCTTGCTCAGCCACATGCTGTTGTCCTTTGGGTCGATGGCCAACGCCTCGTCATAGGCGGCGACCGCCTCCTCGTAACGTTTGGCGTTCTCCAATGCCAGACCGCGCGAGTATATGAGGTGCTTCTCGCCTGGCGAGAGCTTCACCGCGTTCGTGAATGATGTGACCGCGTCCGCATAACGCTTCAGGGCGAAGTTGCTGTCCCCCTGGACCCTCCAGAAAGCAACCTGGTTGGGATACATCTGGGTGCCCAGCGTCGAGCGGGCAAGGGATTCCTCGAACCGGCCCATCGAGTACAGGGCCGAGGAAAGGTCTTTGAGGTTGTCCTTGTCGTCCGGGTCCAATGCCATGACCTGTTCGTACAGGGCGACGGCGTCATCTTTCCGGTTCATCCGGTCCAGGGCGACCGCCTTGTCGAAGAGCGCCCCCTCGTTGACCGAGTTGACCTTCAAGATCCGATCACACGAGTCGAGCACGTCCTTGTCCTTGCCGATGTGCTTGTACGACTCCTTGATGCATATGAGCGGCGCCTCATTGGAGGGCTGGACCTTGGCCGCCTTCTCCAGCGGTCTGAGGGCATCCCGGTATCGGGTGGACCTCATGTAGGCCGATCCCAGGTCCATGAGCGCCTGGAAGTCGTCCTTCTCCTTGGCCAGCTTGGCCTCTGCCAGGGAGATCACCTCCTCCATGTTGCCGGTCTGAAGCATGATCTTGCGCTTGCGGGCCATCAACTCTTCGTCCAGCTGGTATCTCTTGAGCGCCAGATTGACCGCCTCGGAGGCCTCTTCGAACCTCCCCAACTGACTGAGCGAATCTATGCGCTCCAGGAAGACGCTGCGGTCCTCCATCTTCCGGCCGAGTAATTTGCCGGAGTAGAGGGCGATGTCCTCGTCCATCCCTCTCTTCTTAGCCACCTGGAGCTTGCCGTTGATCGCCACGATGAGCTCGGGATCAATGGCCAATGCCCGGTCGTAGGCGGTGGAGGACTCCTCCAGCCTATCCATCTCGAACAGGAGGGCGGCGACCTCCGCCCAGGTGAACTTGTTCATGCCATCGTTGCGGAGCGACTCCTTATACTGGGCCAGGGCGGCAGCCTTGTCTCCCTTGTCCTTGTAGCCACGGGCCTTATAGAGATGGGCCAGTGCATTCCCCGAGTCCCGGGCCAGAACATCGTCGTAGATAAGAAGTGCTTGGTCGGTCCTCTTGAGGAGGGTCAGGATCTCGCCCTTCCTCAACATCATCTCGACGTTTCTGGGCATGAGCGTGACCGCCTGGTCGATCGCAGTCAGGGCCTCCTCATATCGCTCCTGGGAGACCAGCAGGTCCGCCTTGCGTTTGAGCAGGGAAGCCTTGTCATCCGACCTTTGGATCATCCGATCGAGAATGGACAAGTCTGAAGGGTCCAGCTCATTGGCCTTCTTCAAACAGAACATTACCATGTCCTGCCGTCTCTCGTGTTCATAAAGATCGGCCTTGAAGAGCCAGACGCTGGTGTCCGAACCGGGAAGAAGGGTTGCCTTGTCCAGGGTCGAGATCGCCTGCGGGAACTCACCCTTCTTGACCAAGGCCCTCGCATAGGCCAATAGGGCTGGCAGGTCGGTCGGTGCCGATTTCAAGGCCAGGTCGGCGGAGTTGGCTGCATCGAGTGCCATCCCACAGTCCAGATAGTCTTTGGAAAGTCTTACCAGCGCTTCGACCAGAATCCCCTGTTGGGCCGGTTCGACGGCAGCTCCCAGAAGCGCATCACGTGCCTTGGTCAGTTCGGAAATGGCCGCGTCAAGGTTCCTAGCGAGAACGTAACGCTCCGCAACTTCCATCGATTTCTGCGCCTTTCGGACCGCCCTTATATCGGTCTCTTTACCAGGGTTCAGGAGTCCCATCCCATCACCTTTGGGTCGTTAATCAGCGTGATTGCACTAAAACCTTTTCACTGGATTCTTATGAATTTATATTGTCGGCGGAATTAGAAAATATGTCGGACATCAAAAATCCCGGACGGTTGCCCCATCTTCCATGCAAAATCTAAATTTCATATTGGACTGGTATTCAAAAAATGATATCAGAGAAAAACCATTAAATACCGAATATCTTGTATCATTATTTGTCTGACATAAAGTCGGACACAAACTCTAAGGAATGGGATGCAATGGGGCTTGAGGAGATATCGGCACAATATGGAATCGGCCTTGACGTGTTGGAGTGGATGCAAACCCACACCATAAATGACCTGACGCACATCGCGGAAGGCATGGACGCGAAAGGGATCGATCTAGAGGAGCTTTGGTGCCTCATCAACGACCTACGTGTCATGAATGACAATTAGGGCATTGATCTGACAACAATGCTTGTTCCGTTAACGACTCGGAGGACGACGGAGGATGGGACCTTCGTCCTCCACCCCAAAACTTCTTATCACATGTTCTACCGAATGGATTGTTTCATTAAGCACCTGCAACAATATTATCAGTGTTTATGGCGAAATCCTTGCTGAGCTCTGTCATCGAGGACCCCGTGGACATTGAGCTCATTGGTTGGATTATGCTGATGGTCGGGGCGATAAGCCTCATATTCGGAGCCATGGCAGCGCTAGCTGGGTTCACCGAGCAGATGAATGGATCGGTGGTTGGAAGACTGCTCTTGTTCGTGACCATCGGTGCCGTGTCGATCTGGCTCGGGGCAAAGGTCATGAGATGGGCCAAGACCGGTTCGATCAGGAACAAGGGGGAACTGACCGACATAGGACCGCTTACCCTCATCGTCGCAGTCATATTGATAGTGGTCATCATGATGATGACTGCCCCGAACCTCTTGGCAGTGGAGTTCCAATGGCTGATGGCGGCTGGATTGATCACCGTCCTGTTGGTATGGATGCAGAAAAATCGGAAACCGAAGGCAAGGCCCACCAACGGTTGATCTCTGATTTTCGGCATGACCTGACCATGGCTGGCCATCCAGAGACAATAAAAGTTTTTTATATCAATGAACCATTAGGTCGCCCAACTCGCAGGTGTAATCTAGCGGTTAGGATTTTAGCCTTCCAATCCCCCGAGGACGGGGACGAGGCTAGCTAAACACTCGGGTTCGAATCCCGACACCTGCACTTTTATGCATATCCAGCATTTCTGTTCTATAGGCAATTAATGGGTTGACCTCTCTTGCGACCAGGTCTTGAGGGATTTTGGACATGTCACCCAGCTGTTTCATTCGTGTATGAAAATAAAAAATTCAGATATTCATTTGAACATTGATGAAGATCATACATCACCCTGGACGACCCTTCCATTTGACAAACATCATTCCGAAGAAGGAGTATAAAATTGAGATTTCAATTTCCCCAATTACTCCCTCCTCCTATCATAGTAGTCATTTTCCACCTTACGTTCAATCGCCTCTTGCGTCTTGGATTCCTTTTGTCTATCCCTATGAAGGAACAAACGGCCACTTGGATACAGTATTGTGGCTGCATCCCACTCACCATCAGAACCCTGAACGCTCCATCCTGTTCTAGAGAATGCAATG